>CALKTZ010000154.1 GCA_937997355.1 uncultured Planctomycetales bacterium
CAGGGGGAGCCGGGCGTCGTCCCCCCAGCCGAGGTCGACGTAGTCTCCCAGGGAGTTATCGAACGCCTTGATGTCGAAGCTGCGGACGCCGGTCAGGATCAGGTCGTCTTCCCAGCTCGCGCGATAGAGGGCCGGGTTGTTCATGAAGGAACTCGCTCCCCCCAGGCCGTCGGAGTAGGGCTGCTCCGCCGGACGCATGATGGCAAAAGCGTCGGAGGATTCCGCCTGCGACGCGTTGTACGCCATGGGGGGCAGGAGATTGGCATCATCGCTCACAACCCCGGTGGTGCCGTTGACCGCGGCCCTCGGCGACAGGCCGAGGGGCTGGTTGTAGCTGGTCGCCGAGTTATTGACCTGATGGGTCGGGTCAGTCCAGTTGATGGCCAGCGTCTCGCGCCAGGTCGGGAACATCCACAGAGTTTGGAGTCCCCCCATGGTATTCGTCGCGCTGGTGGAGGTGGCGACCGGCCGGGGCAGGTTGTCCCCGAGGTCGAGGGGGTTGTGATTCAACCGCTGCAAGTAGACCAGGTAATTGGCGGGCGTGGTGTTATCGGGATTGGGGGAGTGGAGCCAGCCCTGGCCGAGTGTCATGGGATCGGGATGGGAATAGGCCCCCGGGAAGACATACGGGAAGGCCATCGAGGCGAACGAGGCGCCGACCCGGGACGAGGGAATCCCCCCTTCGAAGATCAGCGGGCCGTTGTGAACGGGCCCCGAAACGGCCGGGAAGATGTTGTAGTAGAGGCTCGGATAGAAATCCGGCACGCCGTCCCCCGTGACGACGTCATTCATCCCGTCGTTATACATATTCAGGTCGTCGGGCGTCTGGTCGATGCCGACGGACGTCGTGTAGGAATCCGAAGCGGGGACATAGGCCGCGGCGACGAAATCATTGGCGAATCGGGGCGAGAAGGCGCGGTTCTCGCGATTGGTGAGGTCCCCCAGCGTATTCAGGACGATGCCCGATCCGGTCGCGGAGGGACGCGCCGAGATGTCGTTCATCCCCTGCCAGCTCACCTCGTTCCCCCCGAGCATATTCGGCGGGAACGACTTGTTGCTCGCGTCGAGATTCTGGCTCATCGGCACGATCGACCTCTGCCGCTCGGGGGCGATGAGGAAGACTCGGCGGTAGAGGTTGCCGTTGCGGAGGAAATAGATCACCTCGGCGAACTGGCTGGTGACGGTGATCGGAGTCGTGGAGCCGTTCGGCCAGCAGCGGCCGATGAACGGTCGATCGGCCGGGGCCTTGGTCGTGAACCGGACGTAGTCGTCGGCATCCTCGCCTTGCAGGTCGGCGAAGGCGTTCTCGCCGTACTCGAAATAGCCCCGGTTGTCCTTGGGGTCGTTCGGCGGCGTCATCTTGGCGGTGACCCCGTGGAAGTCGCTCCGGATCATGCCGTCCACGCGCCTGAGGTTGGCGTCCAGCTCCTGGTAGGCGCGCGATGACGAGAGGGTCCCCGTGGCCGCCTGGAAGATCTGGACGACGGCCGTCATCATGATGAGCAGCACGGCCATCGTGACGAGCATCTCGACGAGGGTCACGCCTCGGCGTGAGCGGGCTTCGCGGATGGTCGACGGTTGGAGACGCATGTTCGAGGTTCCTCGGGAGGACCGGTCGTTCCGTGAGGCGTTCGGCTTCCCCTCGGGAGGGGCCGATTGATTCAGTTGACGGTAAAGGTTCGAGGAATCACCTGGATCACGTGCGGCGAGACCAGGGCCGCGTTCACGTGGATCGGCCTTGCGGTCGTGCTGAGCGGCGTCACCGCGCGCAGCGGCGTGGAGACGTTGACGAGCATGTAGCGATACACCCCGTCGTTCGAGCCGAACGCGAGGGTGCCGACCGCGGGGGCGGGGGGATTGACCTTGGACACCTGATACCAGTGGCAACGCTGGCCGGAGATGGACGGGGCGACCAAGGGGTTATTCGGGGCATAGGCGAAGCGATTCTGCGACAGCGCGTAGTTCCGCTCGTACGTCACGTCCGCGATCCAGCTGCCGACCTTGATTTCCGGATCGGTCGTCGAGGCGGGCCAGCGCAGGAGCACCGTCTTGCTCGCGCCGTTCCCCATCCAGATACTGCTGCCGTTGAGGTCGCTGCCGATCTCGATCCCGTTCCCGCTGTAGCCGAAGACCGCCTCGACGACCCGCTCGCCGGCCACCTGGGGCACGGTCACCGTGCCGTCGATCGGGGACGTGACCACGTCGATGCCGAAGGGGCGGTTTTCGAAGATCACGATGTCCCCCGAGATCGTGGCCCCCGCCGATCCCCCGGAAATCTGACGCCCCGTGAACATCCAGGTGTAACGCCAGTCGAAGAGGGGGAGCGGGATGTTGTTCGCGTCGAAATCCTGGCTGAGGTCGGGGACCAGGGGGCTCGGCGGCGTATCGACCAGGCTCGCGCTCGTGACCGGATCGGCCAGATTCAGGCTGCCGGCCATCGGATACTGGAGCTTATGGCTCGCATCCTGCCAGACCATGTCCTCCGGCGAGACGAAGACCGAGGCGACGAAATTCGAGAACGGCGTCACGCTCGGCCGGTTGAAATTCGTGAGCCGCTGCAGG
>CALKTZ010000155.1 GCA_937997355.1 uncultured Planctomycetales bacterium
CTCATGGCCGTTCACACACAATGGGAACACGCGCTCCGGAACGCCGTCCAGGAATTGCCCGTCATCCGCTTCGATGCGAGTGCCTAGTTGGCGGTGCCGGATCGAATCGCGGAACGATGGTTGTTGGCGGTATTCGACGGGGCCGGATTCCATGCCGGAGAATTCATCGTTTCAATGTCTCGATGGCTCGAATAGCGGAGGCGTCCTGTTTCGAAGACCATGAGTTCGCCGGTTTGAAACGGGGTCCAGATCCCCTCGCCCAGGGGGTACGTCGCGATCACGTAGCCGTAATCGGATGATTGGGTTTCCAATTCGAGCGAGATGTTCTCGTCGCGCAGACGCTGGGGTTCGTTGGGAAAGTCGAGGGTGAGCCGATGAATCGTCAACCCTTTCCAGGCGCCCTGGTCATGGTAGGCGAAGAGTCGAACGCCGTCGGACAACAGGACGTTGAGCTTACCGAGGCGATTGAGGTTGCTCAGCTTCGAGTGCAGCCATTCCCAGTCCTCGAACTGTTCCAGGTGTCCACCTCGGTGGTCGAGTTCCGCCAGGAGATGACAGAACGTTCGTTCCGAGTCGGTCGCGCCGAGGGGTGTATAATGGCCCGTTGAGTAAGACCAGATGGGATCTTCCAGCGTCCCATTGTGAGCGAAACAATACTCCCGACCTATCCGCTCGCGCGAGAACGGATGGGTGTCGGCATAGCAAGGGATACCGCCAATGGTCTTGTGTCGCACATGGGCGATGTAAATGGCCGACCGGAGCGGAGGATACTCTTCGAGGAAGCGAGCGAAGGGGCTCTCTCCCCACTTGACCGGTTCCTTGACAATCGCCGCCGCTCGATCCGGATACCAGGCAAGCCCCCAGCCGTCCGCGTTCTCCTCCCCTCGCCCGGAAAAAGTGCGGATCGAAACGCTCGCGGTTAAGGGCCGAGCAAAGGTCAGGCCCATCAATTCGCACATGCATTGCTCCCGGGTTGCGACAATCCCCTAGCCGGCCTGGCTGAAAATGGAGCGGAACGCTCAAAGCACATCACACGGTCCAAATCGGGGGAGATGATTTGAACGTGAAGGTAACTCCTGCCGGCATATCACGGTGAAGGTTTCGAAGAAAAACGGCCTACGTTCAGAAATCGATGAGTGACCAAACGCCTGATAGCTGACCTGTTTTCTCTTCCATCTTACGGCAAACTTGCCGAGGATCAAAAACCAAGAACGCCGAACTTTCTCCCGACGACCTGTGTCGTGTCCGGTGGAAAGTTCGGCGTATATTTTGTTCTGTTCTTTTCTTACTGTGAGAGAGGTCCGACTGAATCAGTCGGCGGCAGTAAAAAAAGCGCGACGACGCTCAACCGAGGAGATCGTCAGGATGTGTGCTCAATGAGCTCAAGCTTAGCGTTCGCCCACGGTTCGGTCATTGAGACGGCCGTTGCGGCTTGTGTTCACGTAGGTGGCCGTGAGCATGCCCAACAACGCACCGCGCCTTCCGGCACGGTTGGAGATCGCGCCTCGGCGGACACGGGCCATGGCTCCGGCCCATTCAAATCCAGCATGCGCGGGAGCAGTCTTTTTAGACTTCAACTCGTTCATCGGAATCACATCCTCAAGGTGGAGAAACGAGACCCAAACATCAGGTCCGCGTTCATCCACTCCATTGGGCCGAGAGGATCCCAAATCCTGCCCGGCATCGAGCATCCTGGCGAAGACAAATCCGGAACCACGGCAATGATGCATGGCATCAAATGGGGTTGGTTCTCAAGCTACGCCAAAAAAAGTGAGTACAAGCTTCGTGTTGGGCATCGAAAGATGACCGCAACTTCTCCGGCCAACATTTTGAGGAGAAGCCATGCTTCTTGCCCAAATGGAATAGCCGGGACGATACTCATCGGATCGCAAGGACCCAAAACTTTGATTTTGGGAGTAATGTCCCTCGCCTAGACACCCTCCCCGGAACTCTAGCAATCGCGGTCTCGGAAGTCCAGAAAAAAAGAGTGCGGATTCACGATTTGCGGCATCTTTTCGTCAATACTTGATCCGCGAGCTGATTCAGTCCTCGTTTTGGGTGAGAATATCTTGATCATCCCGGGTTCCGGCAACGGATTGTTGACCGGCGCTCTGTCTTGACCTATGGACATGGCGGCGAACATCAAGAGTGTGCTGATTCCATTGAACGTTGCGTGCATCGCGATCGAACCGAGCAGGCTGCCTGTCTTGTGATAGAGAATACCGAGTGCCATGGATAGCACGAAGATCGGGATGGGTGCCGGCCACTGCGGATAGTGAATCAACGCGAAAAAGAACGACGTCGAGGCAATCGCTTGCAACGCCGGGCGGCTGACCGCGAATTCATCGGTCGAGATTGACACGGTCGCCTGTTCGGGCTTGGTGGTGCTCCCGCTTTCGTCGGCCTCGATTTCTGTTTCTACCTCTTCCGGCCGGATCGTGCTCTTGATTGCCGTTATCTCCGTGCTCGTGCGATCCTCGGCCATCCTCGTGAATTCCGAGACTTCGTTCGGGAGCTTGGAAGTGATTTCCGGATCTTCATTCCCCGAAAGATCCGCGGTATCGATTTCCATGCAGTTCATTGGGATTGCTGGCTTGCGGGATTTTCGCTGGCGAGCCAGTTTGAGGAGCCAACTCTGGATTAGCCCGCGAAAGATCATTTCTTCCACGATGGGAGCCATGAGAACCGCGGAGATCACGGCGAGATAAGCCACCGGAGGTGTGAATTGATCGCGAATCATATCCTGCACCGGATGATCGTTGTGGCTCCAGATGTTGATCGCACCGATCTGGATGGCGTAGACGATCGGCGCGATCAGGAGCGCTGAGGCAACGCCGAGCTTGATCTGACTCGCCCA
>CALKTZ010000156.1 GCA_937997355.1 uncultured Planctomycetales bacterium
CAAGCGCAAGCAGGAAGCCGGTGTGATCGAGGACACGGCGTCCGACTTCACCCAGGAACCCGGCTATCAATGGAAGAACTACGACATCTCCGCCTACACGAAGGCGGCCATTCGCGCATCAAGCAAGCTGACCGATCCGCAGAAGGCGATGATCGACTGGGTCTTCCGGCGCACCAAGAGCGACGTCTGGCACGGTGAGAAGCGCGCCGTGCTCTGCGCCAGCAAGACCAAGCTCCGTGTCTACAATAGCCCCGAGGTGCTCAAGCAGGTCGACGAGGTGATGGAGCGCTTCACGAACGCCGTCGAGGACGTGCTCACGATCCGCGTCCAGTTCGTCGCGGCGGTGGATACGCGTTGGCGATACACCGTCTATTCGCACCTCACCCCGGTGGGGAACGGCCCGCAAGGCCAGCAAATCTGGACCATGAAGCAGGAGGACTCGGCGCTGGTCCTCTCGAACATGTCGGTGCAGCAGGGTTTTCGAAAAATCTTCGACCGCTCGCTGAACATGACCAACGGCCAGACCCTCAAGATCAGCACCACCGACAAGCGAGGCTACGCGGGGGGCATGCAGCGCGAAGGGGCGGCCGGGATGGGCTTCCAGCCGAAGGCCGAGGAACTCACCGAGGGGGTGATCCTCCGCCTCAGCCCCCTGCTCTCGTTCGACGGCGATGCGGTCGATGCCGCGATCGACCTCTCGGTCAACACGGTCCGCTCCTTCCACCGGACCAAGGTGCTGGCCCCCCGGGAAATCGGCCCGACCGAGATCGCGGTCGATGTGCCCGAGGTCTACATGTCTCACCTGGATCAGACCGTGAAGAACTGGCCCCTCGGCCAGACCCTGGTCATCTCCGCCGGGATTCATCCGGGAATCCTCGACAAGAAGGGGGGCCTCTGGGGACTCCCCATCCCCGGCACCTATCCGACCGGGACCGAGGTCCTGGTCTTCCTCGATATCGAGCTCGGCAGCCGCGGCCGCAATTCCGGCTCCACCAGGAGCAGCGCCGCCAACCCCGACGATGACGTCACGATCGACGAATCGCCCCGCCGCGCCGAGGAGGTCGAAGGGGACGAAGATCCCCCCCCTCGCAAGAAGTCGAGCCGGAACGAGGACTTTTGACCGATCGGATTGGGCGCGAATCGCCGGGTCTTTGGCGATCCGTTCCGCGCCGTCGAGTCGCGCCGGCGCGTGTCGTCATCCCGACGGATGCCTTCGAGGTCCCCCCTATTTCGGGGGTCCGGCAATTTCCGATCGCCGCGCCAACACCATGGCGACTCCCGCCGGAAGTCGATTCCCGTCTCGCCTCCACACAAGTGAGCGGGTATAACTTTCGGTTCGGTCTGTGAGATTTCACCATGTGAGGCAACGTCGACATCATGCAGGGTTCATCGTCTGAATCGGCAACGCTTTCTCCGTCGCGCATCGGGTTCCTGCCGATTGTCGGGGGCAAGTACTTCGCGCTCGCCGTCCTGTTCGCGATGAACCTGCTGAACTACATCGACCGCTATTCGTTCTACGCCGTGGCCAACCCGGTCAAGAACGCCCTCAAGATCAACGACGCCAGCTACGGTTTCCTGAGTGCGGCCTTCATCATCGTCTACACGATCGTCTCGCCGCTGATGGGCATCCTCGGCGATCGCTTCAACCGCCGATTGCTGATCGCGGGGGGGGTGGGCCTCTGGAGCGTCGCGACGGTCGGCACCGCGTTCTCGGCGGATTATTATCACATGTTCTTCTGGCGTTCCTTGCTCGGCATCGGCGAGGCCAGCTACGGGGTGATCGCCCCCGCCCTCATGGCCGATCTCTTCCCACTCAAGGAGCGGGGCCGGGCGATGGGCATTTACTACCTCGCCCTGCCGCTCGGCGGGGCGATCGGCTATGCGATCGGCAGCACGTCTTCTTCGTCGTCGGCATCCCCGGCCTGGTCGCGGCCTTCGCGGCGCTCATCATCCTCGACCCGGGCCGCGGCGCCTCGGAGGGGAAGGTCGACCATGGGGCGGCCGATCGTCCGAAGCTCAAGGATTATCTCGCCCTCTTCACGATCCCGACGTTCCTCTGGAACACGGCCGGGATGGCGGCCGTCACCTTCGCCACCGGGGCCTACGCCGTCTGGGGCGCGGACTTCTACCAGAGCGTGCGCGGGATGCCGCTCGCCAAGGCGGGGACCTACATCGGCGGCCTCACCGCCGTCGCCGGGCTCCTCGGCATCGCCCTCGGCACCGTGCTGGCCGATCAGCTTGATAAGGTGACCAAGCGCAGCTATCTCCTGCTGGCCGCCGCCGCCCTCATCGTGGCGATCCCGCTCGGCCTGTTCGGCATCCTCGACCCGAATCAATTTTCCTCCCTGGCATACCTTTTCGGGGCGATGATCCTGCTGGCGATGGTGCTCGGCCCGTGCAATACCGTCATCGCCAACGTCGTGCCGTCGAACCGCCGGGCGGCCGGCTTCGCCCTCTACATCTTCTTGATCCACGTGTTCGGCGACATCTCATCGCCGATCATCCTCGGCTGGATCTCCGACCACTTCGGCAATCCGGCCGTGGCGGCCAAACCCCTCGGCCAGTTCTTCGCGTCGATCGGCGCCAAACCCGTCGAGGATAAGAACCTCACGCTGGCGATGCTCTCGGTCGTCCCGGTGATGGCCCTGGGCTGCATCTTCTTCCTGCTCGGCTCGCGCACCCTGCCCGCCGACCAGGAGAAGGCCCGGCTCGCGGGGGGCGATGACGCCGGCTCGGGCGGATTCATGGGGCATTGATTGGCGTCGAATCGAACTCGATTCGATTCAATCAATGCCGGAAGATGGCCAGGAAGATTTCGATCGCGATCAGGATGATGACCGTGATTTCGAGCGCCTCGGTGCGATGGTGACCCGATTGCTGGATGAGAAGGTCGTAGACGTCGCCGACCGTTTCGAGCTTGCGGCGGATCGACTGCTGCCATTCTCGGATGTGAAATCGTGTCGCGGAGAGCTCGAAAACGCGTGCAAGATAATGGTCGCCAATGAGCTTGAGGGCGTTGTCGACCCGCTCGAACAGGCTGGTGGCCTCGATTTCCAGCTCGCGGACATGCCGCACCGCATCGCCGTGGGTCGGCCAGAGCGAGAAAGGCCGTCGAACATTGCGCTCGGGCCGAATGAGCCGATACGACGCTTCGAGCCGATCGTCGAGCCTGTCGTCGATGTGTCGGAATTCCAGGAGCTGGACGTTGGCAAACTCGATCACCTGGAGCGTGTCGGCGCAGTCGACATCCGCCACGAAACCGGCGGCCCAGTCCAGCACGACCAGGTCGCTCGGGGTGTAAGCCATCCGGAGCCGCGTGGCCTCGCGGACCTCCTCGGCACTCAACGGTCCCGCTTCCAATCGCACGAGCCCCGCGATCCAGGCGGCATGACGCTCCAGCCAGTCGGGGCGTTGCTCCTGGAGCTGGAAGATGATGTATTCCTCGCTCAAGGAACTGACATCGAAATCATGCACGGCCGGCCGAAGGCGATCGAACCAGGGGAGCACGAGCTTCCGGGCGTCATCATTGAGGGGTGCCGTGTTCGATAACTCTCCCGCCAGGGCGAGGAGTTCGTCGGGGGTCGCCTGGACGGAAAACGGGATCGTCAGCGAGACCGCGCCGAAGTCGAAGAGGGTCAGCTCGGCGCGGAGCGGCCGGATGACCTGGCACGGCCCCGGCAGCGCGAACCCCTCGGGATCGATGGGGACCTGGATCGGCGACGGCCGATAGGTGAGCGATTGAGGCGTGCGCCTCCGGCGCGGCAGGCGGGTCAACTCCCCGCGAAGCAGTTCGCGAGCCCGTTCGAGGTCGATCTCGTCGCCGATATCGAAGGCGAATGCCAGGTGAACCGTGGCATTGAGCGGGGCCGTCGGATCGAGGTCGGTCATGTTGAGGCCGGAACCGGGGCTGTTGCAAGAAGTGGAATGGTGTCGGGACGAAAAGTCATCGTAACACATCTCGGCCCTTGGCTCCCGACCTTGCCGAATCCGCCGACCGAAGGTCTCCCGATCCGGGGTTAGCGGGAAATTGGAGCCGGGTGCCACGGGTCTTCGTACGTGTTCGGCGGGGGGCAATCTCATTGAGCAGGAGCGAAAAAAAGGGACTGGCTCGAAGCG
>CALKTZ010000157.1 GCA_937997355.1 uncultured Planctomycetales bacterium
GAGCCTGGACAGAAAGCCGGAGCGAAAACGGGACTGGCTCGGAACGCAGTGACGTGCCTGTCCCCTTTTTTCGCCGGATATCACGGATCGTTTCGGCCCGTGCGCGGGAACCGGCGATAGGACACGGAACGGGCACGTCCCGTGGCACCCAAAAACATCATCGGCTCAGCATAAGAACACGTCCCCCCTTAACAAGGGGGGATACAGGGGGGTTCTTCGATGCGAAGCCGTTGCCTCATCCACCCCCCGTGGCCCCCCTTATCGTTATCGGGGGCGGTAGGATTGGATTTACGGCCTCGGGCGAAGCGAATTCGGATCTCGATCACAGCGAGAAATGGCCGACGAAGCTGCTCCGGCAGTTGGGGTCGTCCCAGCGGTCGTTCAGCCCTTCCCCCTTGAACTGGTGCCCCAGGGTGTAGGCGGGGGTCGCCTTCACGCCGACGGAGAGGGGGGCATAGGCGATCACCTCGTTGCCGCAGGCGTGGTCGCGCTCGTCGAGCGGGCGGGTGACGATCTGGGCGAGCCCGGAGGCCCAGAACGAGGCGCGGGGGGCCTGGGGCATCCCGCCGTGCTTGGCGTGGGAATCGGCCTCGGCGGCGCTGGCGGCCTTGCCGTGATCCTCGACCTTCAGATTCATGGCGACGGCCTTCACGCCGACGACCCGCGAGAGCCGGTCGCCGCCGAGGTGCTTGGCCAGGCTGATGAGGGCCTCACGCTGGCGGGGGCTGGCCTTCCGGTCGACGATCAGGACCGACTCGGCCAGCTTCGGCTGGTCGGCGGCCAGGGTCGTGGTCGCCTTGACGGCGGCGGCGACGCAGAGGCCCCCCAGGTCCACCCCGTCCCAGGAGCCCTGGCGGACCTTCCAGGCCATGACGGCGTGCTTGCCGTAGATGAAGATCTCGGCATTCGAGAAGCAGGGGCCGGTGAACACATCGGCGGTCCGGGCTTCGACGTAGTCGCCTTGAATCCCGTCCGCGCGGGCCGAGCCCGAAACGGCGATCAGGAGGGCCGCGCCCGCGGCCGCCAGAATCGTACGCATGGTCGGTGGCTTCCGTTTCAAAAGTCGCTGAAAATCCAGGGAAAACGTCGAAACGTCACATCCCGATTATGCGGGCCGGTCAAGGGGCAAGTCAAGGCAAACGGCCTCACGACCCGCGCGGCGCGGCGAGTGGCCGGCATCGCCCCGGCCTGGCTATCGGCTCTCGGCGGCGTCGTCCCGGCCGGAGAGCCGCGCATCGGACGCCTTGGTTTCGGAAACCGCCGCCCGAAGCTCCTTGAGGGCGACTTCCAATTCGTCGCGCTCCTCCTGGTAGGCGTGGACGCTCCGCTCGAGTTGGGCGATCGCCTTCTCCTGGGAGCGGAGCCGGCGGCCGTCGTTCACGGCCCGTTCGGAGAGGTCCTGGTTCTGGGTGTTCAGCGCGACCGTCTGATCGCGGAGGCGTGCATTCTCGATGCGCAGGGTGTCGTTCATGCGCCGGCAGTTGTCGAACTTCTCGCCGGAAACCGACCGGCAGCCGGGGAGAACGGCCAGGCACAAGGCCCCATAGCCAACCCAGATCGGGTGCGACACCCTGCGCCGGGTTTTGCCGGGCCTGACAACCATTCCCGCCAACTCCATTCCCTCAAGACCGATCCCTTTTGAAATGATGCTCCGTCTCCTACCCGATTTCACCGGCTTGGACAAGGCCAAGAGCTTCCCAACCGCTCGCGTTCGACGGCCGACTCGATGGTTCAATTTTCATCTTCGCGGGCATTTTGGTTGGCTCATGATGGATTCCAGGGTGATGGCAAGAACAAGTTGTTCGTCCCCGCAAGAAATCGGGCCGGGTGGCCGGGGCAACGCGCCCGCGTGCCCCGGGAAACCAGGCCGGGGCGGTCGGACTTCCGGGGCATGCGCGCCCGAATTGGGCTCGCTTTGCCCCGGCCACCCTTCGCCGGCGGATACCGAGCAGCAATCCGAAGCATCCCTCCGGAATCCTTCATGAGCATTATTGGTTTACAAGGACCGGCTCCGGGCTTTATAAGGGCGAAAGCGGGCAACCCCTGCCGGTTGCGATCCCTCGGCGGATCTTCGAGGAACACCCGGATGCGCGTCTTCCGTCGATCGGCCGCTTCAAGGTCGCCGCGTCCTGCCCGATCGGATCAATCCACCTGGGCAGGAGGCGGCGCCCGCGGATTGTCGCGATTTGTCCGTTCCCGATAGCCGATCAGCTTCGGAGAAGGAAGGACGGCCGAATGCTTGCGAATCAAGGATGGGTCATGAGACGGATCATCGCGGGCCTCGCCGTGGGGATTCTGGCCTGGGGCGTCGCGCCCTCTCCGGCGAGGGGCCAGCTCTTCAGCCTGGTCCACCTCGACCACCTCAATGCCAAGCTCCACGGCCGGGTGGTCAACCATACCCGGAACCACGGCGGCGATTGCCGCATCCCCTCGCCGATCCTGGGTCGGCCGCGCGACCTCTATGTCTATCTGCCGCCGGGCTACAATCCGTCGGTCGCCTACCCGCTGATCCTGTTCCTGCACGGCGCGGGGGTCGACGAGCACGACCTGCTCGATCCTCGCGTGCTCAAGACCTTCGACGGCATGATCGCCTCGGGGCAGATGCCGCCCGTGATCATCGCCGCGCCCGACGGCACCTACGAAGGGGCGAACCACATCGGCTCCACCCACTCGCTCTGGGTGAACGGGCGAGGGGGGCGGTTCGAGGACCACGTCGTCGGCGAAGTCGTGCCCTTCCTGATGAATACCTATTCGATCCGGCCCGAGCGCCAGGCCCACGCCATCCTGGGGATCTCGGCCGGCGGCTACGGCGCGATGGCGATCGCCCTGAAGCATCGCGACCAGTTCGGCGTCGTGGCGACCCTCGCCGGCCCCCTCAACATGAGATACGACGCATGCCCGGGGGGCTATCACGCCCCGTTCGACCCCGCCACCTACCGAGAACGGACCTCCTACGACCCCGACATGGTGATCGCCCGCTATTACCTCGGCCTGCTGCGACGCAAGGTGAAGAAGTTCCTCGAACCGGTCTACGGCACCGACCCCGGCATGCTCGAAAAGATCTCGCGAGACAATCCGGCCGACCTGATCCGGACTACCAACCTCCAGCCCGGCGAGCTGGCCCTCTATGTCCACTACCCGGGCCGAGACAATTACAACTTCGATGCCCAGGACCAATCGTTCGCCTGGATCGCCGCCCAGCGGGGCATCCAGGTCGACGTCGGCTCCTTTTCACACGGTCGGCACAACCTGCGCTACATCGAACGGGCCGAGCCCGCCGCCTTCCTCTGGCTCGGCCAACACATCCTGCATTGACGCTTTTCCTCCAGGGCAACAAGGGCTCCAGGCCGAGCGGCTTGATTTGCTCGGCGCATGCCACCGGACGACCCCGCCGAAACCGCCGAAGGTCTCCAACAACCATCCGCCCCCCTCTCGGAGGGGGGCCACGGGGGGAGTCACGAGCAGAGGCTTTGCAACGAAGAACTCCCCCCTGTATCCCCCCTCCGAAAGGGGGGACGTTCTTGCAGAGTCCCGCGAAAAATGGGACAGGCACGCGGAGTACCGGCGAGCCGGTCCCGTTTTCGCTCCGGCCACGGATAGATGAAAGCCGTGCGCAATCCGACCGTAAACTGCTTTAATTTCCCGGATTTCCCATTTTCCGGTTCATTTTTTCGCCCGATTTCACGTTATATA
>CALKTZ010000158.1 GCA_937997355.1 uncultured Planctomycetales bacterium
AAGTCAGGCGTGTATCCCGGATCCTTGCCGCAGGCCGCCCAGATGATGGCGCCAAAACTGAGATAATCCTGGTCGAACTGGAGGATGTCGAGATAGTCACGGATCTCGGAACGTCCGACGAGGGCGAGAACCTTGTTGATGGCGAGGTCGGCGTGATGGAGGCAATATCCGAAATCTTCATCCCGTTGGATGGGGAAGAATCGGAAGGCCGAATCTGTCACCCAATCGAGTCGAACAATCTCGCCATCGCGACGGATCTCCGCGCGACATAGCTCGTCGTTGCGGTTTATCCATTCGATGGAATAACCCGCATCCTTGAGCGATCGCTCATCCGCAGCGGCATACGCGGCGACGGTCTCGGCCGCAGTTCGGTCGTCCGCGATGTCATGGAAGATGTCGAAGTCTTTGGAGATGCGGAGCGCCGACTCGGCCTTATTGATGACCGCGCCACCCGCCAGATGACTTTCAGGTGTCCGATTCGCTGCGATCAAATGGGCAACGTTCTTTTGGAAGTCTGTTAGCGGCATTTCAGAGGGTCTTGCCCATAAGCACCTGCTCGAAGTTTCCCAGCCAGCATGAAACCGATGCGACCGCCGTTCGCGCGCAAGCCTTTGATTACAAAAGGAATGTGATCTTCAGTGATCTCCAAGTCACTCGGCGAATGCCAGAAGCAACGACCATAAAATGCTTGGAAGAGGTATCGAGCCAGCGCAATTCGTTCAGACAAATCTTGCGGAGGCGAAATCGAGCGCGTTTCGGGAATTGCTACCGACATTATTTCCTCCTTCCTGCATCTTAGCGAAAGGAAGTATAGATTCGGATCCTGGATCTTTCTAGACAGTATCGGAATCAATTCATCAGGGGATGAGTCCTTGCAACAGGCGGCTCTCAGTGTTTGAGCCATAGTTGGCATTTTTTCGTGGAAGGGCGGAGTTGCGAAGAAATTTATGCGAACTCCTTCCTGCTGACTCGCCTTGTAAAACTTTTGATCGCATCGATCTACGCAAATATGTAGTGAGCTGGTAATCGCGAAATCTTTTTATTCCGGATGAACGCGAACATGAAATCAACCGACGCCGAAGACAAGCCGATTGCCAAGACGCCCTTCATCCAGACCTTGCGTCGGTTTGAAAGGGAGTATTTGCGTCCGTATCGCCTTGCGATCGTCCTGGGGCTGGTCGGGCTTTTGGTCCAGTCGATTTTGCTCCTGCCGATTCCGTTGCTCCAGGGGTGGGTGCTCGACCATCTCGTGGCCTGGGGGAAGGCCGGGTCTCCTCGGAGCGAAACGTCGGGGATCGTCTGGGTGATCGCGCTAGCCTCGGTTGGTTCCATTGCCTTGCATCTGGCCCGCGCCGGGCTCGCATGGAAGATCGCCGCGATGATGGGACGGATCAGCCAGGAGGTCGTCGTGGCCTTGCGGGGCTCGTTACATCGCAAGCTGATGCGGCTCCCGATGGCCTACTTCGACGCCCAGCAGACCGGACGCCTGATGGCCCGAGTCACCAGCGACGTCGGCGGGATTCTCACCTTCATCCGTGGTGGGATCATCCAGCTCATGAGCGACCTGATCCTTTCCGCGGCGATCTCCGGCCTGCTCCTCTGGCTTCAGTGGCGGCTGGCCCTGGTGGCGCTTGTCACCGTCCCCTTGTACGCAATTAATCAGAAGCTGTTCCATGCCAGGCTGCGGACACTCTCCGACCAGATCCGCGCCCAGGTCGCATCACTTTACGCCCTCCTCAGCGAGCGGGTGTCGGCCGTGCGGGTCGTCCGGTCGTTCGCCAAGGAAGATGCCGAGCTCGCCGCCCTCGACGAGCGGATCGATCGCCACCGCGCCCTGAGCTGGAATAACACCAAGATCGCCGCCGTCCTGGGCGCGGTCGCGACGTTCATTTCGGGGCTGGGCACCGTATTCGTCATCTGGTACGGCGTTCATCTGGTCGGCCGAGGGATCATCACCGTCGGCGAGCTGCTGGCCTTCTATGCCCTGGTGGGGCAACTCTATCAGCCGATCGTCCGGCTCACGCAGTTCCAGGCCACGGCCCTGGCAACCCAGATCTCGATCGAACGGCTCTACGAAATTTTCGACGAGCCCGAGTCTGTCCACGATCGTCCCAACGCCCGGCCGATCGTCGCGCCCAGGGGAGCGATCGAGTACCGCAATGTGTCCTTCGCCTATCAAGCGGATGGCCCCAGGGTGCTCGATGGGATCAATCTCGCGATCGAGCCGGGGATGACGGTCGGGCTGCTCGGGGCCAGCGGCGCGGGGAAGTCGACCTTGCTCGCGCTGGCCCCTCGCCTTTATGACATCCCCGAGCAGGGATTGAGCCACGATGACCAAAATTGGGGGAGCGTCCGTCTCGATGGTCGGGACGTCCGCGACTGGCGGCTGGCCGACCTGC
>CALKTZ010000159.1 GCA_937997355.1 uncultured Planctomycetales bacterium
CACACCTCTCCGACTCTCAATCTCTATTCCGGACTCCTGGAACACCTCATTCATTTAGGGTTCGACGGCACCCTTTCCGAACAGCAAGCTCCCCCCGCCGAGACGGCCCCCCGGTCGATCTCCCTTGCAACGATCCGGCCTTCCTGATGAACTGAATGAGTCCCTCCAACATTCATTCTCATCCCCCCTGCCCGCTGTCCGCTCCATGCCAGGTTTCGGAGTTGTTCCCATGGAAGACCGCCCCGAGCTGAGTCGTCGCGAACTTTTCAAGGCGGCCGCCGCGGCCGGAATCGGCACCGGAATCGAGAAGAATGCCCAGGGCCAATCACCGGCCCGAGCCTCCGCCACCGATGCCGACCTCATCAAGCGCGAGAACGAGCGTCCCGGCACGAAGGACTGGATGGTCACGAATGTTCGAATCGATCCCGCCACGAAATATCGCTCCCCCTGGATCGAAGGCTTTGTCTCGAAGACCAGCGTGCGGCCGGGTGAGACGATTTCCTTCCATGTGAGCACCAATCCCGCCTCGCCCTACGCCATCGAGCTTTATCGGCTCGGCTATTATCAAGGGCTCGGCGGCCGTCACGTCTGGTCGAGCGGCCCGCTCAAAGGGCGAGTGCAAACCGACCCGCCAACCGGAGCGAAGCGGCTTCGGGAATGCTCCTGGGAATCCGACATCTCGCTCAAAATCCCCTCGGATTGGGTGAGCGGCGTCTATCTCGGAAAACTGACGGCCGAGAAGGAAGGCCTGCAAAGCTATGTGATCTTCGTGGTGCGGGACGATCGCAACGCCGACTTCCTGGTGCAGGTTTCCGACAACACGTGGAACGCCTACAACCGATGGCCCAGCCAGTTCTCCCTTTACGACAATGGAGTGAAGCAGTGGTACTGGGGTCCCGATGTGCAGGCCAGTTTCGACCGCCCCTACGGCAAGTATTGCCAGGTTGTCGACACGCCCCTCTCGGTCGGGTCGGGAGAGTTCCTGCTCTGGGAATTCCCGTTCACCTACTGGATGGAACAGCAAGGCTACGACGTCTCCTATATCTCCAATTTCGACACCCATTCCGACCCGGCCGGCCTGCGTCGTGGCAAGGGGTGGATCTCGGTCGGCCACGATGAATACTGGTCGCTGGCCATGTACGAGAACGTGAAGAACGCCGCGGCCGACGGCGTGAACCTCATCTTCCTGTCGGGCAACGCCATCTGCGGCGTCGTCGACACGCTTTCTTCCGCCGATGGCCGACCGACCCGAATTCTCGAACGGGTCGGACTCTTCGGCGGGATCACCGACGAGGCCGAAGGCTTCCCCGACATGAAGGCACTCACTCAGCACGGGCCGAGCGAATCCTTCCTGCTCGGAGCTCGCAATGCATATCCGGTGACCGGAGGCGCCGATTGGATCTGCCGCAAGCCCGACCACTGGATCTTCGCCAACACCGGCATGAAGGCCGGAGACGGCATCCCGGGATTGGTCGGCTGGGAATGGCACGGCGACCCCGCGCCGATCCCCGGCCTGGAAGTCGTGGCATCCGGCACGACGACAAACGGGTCCAAGTCAGGCAACTACGTCGCGACGATTTACCCCGGCCCCAGGGGGAATTTCGTCTTCAATGCCTCGACGATCTGGTGGTCCGACGGGCTCTCAGCTCCGCCGGGCTATATCCGGCCGGCCGTCTACACCAAGCCCCAGGGTCCGGATCGCCGCGTCCAGCAGATCACGCGCAATCTGCTCGAAAAGATTCGCGGGGTGTGAGCGGCGACTCGAAAACTCCTCGCGAGGTGGTCGATTTCGGCCACCTCAACGAGCGAGGGTCCTTCTGCGGTTCAAGACACGTCATCCCCCGCGAGAACATCCGGCGCGGGTTTCGCACTCGACGGGAAGAAGCGATCGAGCAGGACGGCGACCGTCATATCGCCGAGGACGTTGGAGGTCGTGCGGCAACGGTCGAGCAGCCAGTCGACCGTCAGCAGGATCGGGATCTTGTCGGCCGGGAGCTGAACGGCGGAGAAGATGAGGGGGAGCGTGACGAAGCTCCCGGATGGGATACCGCCGGCACCGACGCTCGCCACCAGGGTCGTCAGCATGATGATGATCTGGTCGGTCAGGCTGAGCTGATAGTTGAGCGACTGCGCCATGAAGATCGCGGCCGAAGCCTGGTAAAGCGCCGTGCCGTCGTTGTTGAAATTGGTCCCGATGCAGGCGGTCAACTGGCTCGACTGGCGGGAGACGCCGAGGCGTCCGAGCCTGGAGAGGGTAATCGGGATCGTGGCGGCCGTGCTCGCCGTGCTGAACGTGCTGGCCATCACGTCGAGCGCGCCTTTCAAGAAGCGAATCGGGGACATCTTCGCCAGGACCGCCATCTGGATCAGATACCAGAGGACCTGGCAGGCCAGGCCGAGGACAACGACCACGATCAACCAGATCAAGGATGAGAAGACCTTCATCCCCTCCTTTTCTCCCACGCTGGCCGCCACGATCCCGAAGACCGCCAGGGGGACCAGGGCCACCACCCAGAGCAAAACCTTCATCAACACCTCGAAGCCCGTGTTGAGAAGCTCGATAATCACCCCGAACGAGGGATCACCCTTCCTGGCCCGCGCATCGCGGATCTGGGTCAGGCCGATCCCAAGCGCCAGGGTGAGCAAGACCAGTTGTGCCAGGTTGTTCTGGGCGAAGGCCTCTCCGACGCTTTTGGGGACCAGCTCGATCAGCAACTCGGTCACTGTTTTCTTGAGCAGGAC
>CALKTZ010000160.1 GCA_937997355.1 uncultured Planctomycetales bacterium
CGAGAGCCTGGTTTTCGGGAGGGGAGAAATCGCCTGGATCTCGGCGATGGTGGGGGGCTCCGGATTCTCGGCCAGCCGCTTCAAGGCGTGATGGGCGTTGATCAGATCCTCGCCGGTCGGGTAGCGCCCGGATTTGAAGAACGCCTGGAGCTTCTCATCCCCCGGTCGGTAGAGCAGGGTGCAATGCGCGGCCTGGCCGTCGCGCCCCGCGCGTCCCGCCTCCTGGTAGTAGGCTTCGAGGTTGCCGGGGATATGGTAATGGATGACGAACCGGATATCGGGCTTGTCGATCCCCAGGCCGAAGGCGTTGGTGGCCACGATCGCCCGGAGTTCGCCTCGCATGAATCGATCCTGATTCTCGGCGCGGGCCTTCGCGGTCAGCCGCCCGTGATAGGGGGCGACCGGGATTCCCCGGGCGGACAGCACCTCGACCAGTTCATTCACCGCCTTGATCGTGGCCGCGTAGATGATGCCGGTCCCTCCGAGATCCTCCATGGCGTCGAGCAGGCGGATCAGCTCGTCATGCTTCCTCTCGTCGTCGGCAACCGGCACGATCGAGAGCTGCAGGTTGGGGCGATAGAACCCGGTGTGGACGACCTCGGCGTCGATCATCCGGAGTTGACGGACGATATCCTCGATGACGTCCGCGGTGGCGGTCGCGGTGAGGGCCAGCACCGGAGGATGCCCCAGGGCCTCGATGGCCGTGCCCAGCTCCAGGTATTCCGGCCGGAAGTCGTGCCCCCACTGGCTGACGCAGTGGGCCTCGTCGACCACGAACAGATCGATGGTCGTCTGCTTGAGCAGGTCCAGGAAGTCCGGGTCTGCGATCCGTTCGGGGGTCGTGTAGACGAACTCGACGCGCCCCTCGACGATCGCCGCTTCGGCCTCGCGCCGCTCGTCCGCCGAGAGGGTGCTGTTGAGGACCGCCACCGAGATCCCACGTCCCCTGAGCGTATCGGCCTGATCCTTCATGAGCGCGATCAGGGGGCTGACGACGACCGTGATCCCTTCCAGCGCCAGGGCGGGCAACTGGAAGCACAGGCTCTTGCCCGACCCCGTGGGCATGATGACCAGCGTATCGCGCCCCTCGATGGCCGCCTGCACCACCTTCGCCTGGCCCGGCCGGAACTCCCGGAAGCCGAAATGCTCCCGGAGCTTCGCCCGGACCTCCCGCCAACTCGCGCCTGTCATGCGTCGACTCCCTGGATCATTCCTCGGCTGACCGTTGGCTCGCTGAATTGCAAAGCTTGCGCCAAACCCTGGCATTCAACAATTCCGATCAATCCTCCTCGTCGGCGATCAGGCCGATCGGGCAACGATCCGGCTTGCGTGCCCCCAGCGATTCCGGGAACCAACCATTTTCCAGCCTGGGAGATTCGGGAGCCTGGACGAGCGGCGTGAGGCGGAGCAGGAAGTCGACGTAAAGGGGAAAGTCGGCCTCGTCGTCCGCCTCCGCGTCTTCCCATTGTTCCTCGTGCCCCGGATCGAGGCCCGGGTCGTCGGCACAATCGTTACGCAGCCAGGGGGGGAACGGCCGGCCGGGGTGGGTACGCCGGAAGAAGGTTCCGAGAGGCTCGTCGGGGCCGGCGGCATCCAGGCAGTGCGGCCCGTTGACGCCCTGGAGATAGGTGTAAACCTCGGCCAGATAGTCGCCGGGCGGGATCTCCAGGAAGCGGGTGAACTCGTCCATGTCTTCGCCCCAGAGATATTCCGGCCCGCCGCCGATCACCGCCAGGATGCCGTCGTCGACGCGTAACCGATGCCTGGAAACACCGACCCACTCCGCCGACTCCTCTGCCGAGAGGGGCTCGTCGAGCACGACGCGAATCACGAACGGATCATCCTGGACCAGCGAAAACGGGAGGAAGATTCCTTCCTCCACCGCTGCATTCCAGACCTCATCATCGGCCTCGACCTCGGAGAAATCCCGGCCGCCGAGCCCCTTCGAGGCGATCATGAATCCGGTGGCTTCATTGTAAACGTTGAGATCGATTCGGCTCATGCTGGTCTTCTCGACGGAGTGCGATGCTCAATGGGTCTTCGCGGTTGACCCGGTGCGATCGGCGATCGACCTCATGGCATTCTGGGCCGCCATCCGGACGCCGAGATCGGGGTCGGGGCGGGCCTTGCGCATGAAGTCCAGGGTCGCGGCCCCGCCGATGTCCGCCAGGACGGAGCAGGCCCGGCGTCGGAGTGCCGGATCACTGCTGCGGAGCAGGGGGAGGACCGCCGATTCGGCGGCCGGTCCCAGCGCGCGGAGCGCCGGCTCGCTCTTGATGGCGTCTTCCTTGAGGCATTCGGCCAGGGCCGGAGCGGCCTTCGGATCTCCCAGATTTCCGAGGGTTTCGATCGCCTGCCAGCGGACGTTGAATCGCGAGTCCCTGGTCTTGGCGATCAAGGCCGTCACCGTCTCCGGGGTCTGCCAGACGGCCATGGTCTTGATGACGTCGTTGACGACGAACGGGCTGGAGTCGTCGAGCAACGGTTCGAGAGCCTTGTGGACCTCCTCGCGGCGATCGTCGACGGGATTCATCCCCCGGAGCTTGCGAACGGCCTCGCTTCGACGGTGTTGGTTCGACGACTTCAGGCCGAAGAGGGCGCGCGTGATCGGGTCGGCGTCGGCCGGGGGTTCGGGATCGGGCACGGGTGCCGGGACGTTGGCTTGAATCCGCTCGGCGGTTGCTTTTCGCTCCGCCTCCTGACGGACTCGGATGGCAGTCTGGGTCGCAACCTCCTGTTCGT
>CALKTZ010000161.1 GCA_937997355.1 uncultured Planctomycetales bacterium
GTTAGTTCCTGCTTCGTGGTGGGCATGGGGAAAGGCAATGCCACATCCGGTGGCGCACCTGGCAGTTTGCGACCTGACTTCAGCATCGCGTATGCGAGAATTTGATCGTTTGACAGATTTATTTCGGATTTGAATGCACCGTTGACGTCCCGAAAGAGCAAAGCATCACCGAACCATTCGTCATGCCAGTAGATTAGATTATTCACGTTGCCACCCGGAAACTGTGCCTCCAACCAACGCAAATAGTAGTGAATTTCGTGTTCCGGCAATGTGGCCGTTGCCACCGCCTCAAGAATGGAAAGCGCCTCGGAATACATTACATCATTGTCGAAAGATGGCTCAGGATTGATCGCCTCGCGGACGAATGTCTCTTTTGACATAGCCTTCCAGTACGAACGAAATTCGAGAGGATCGCAATGGCGACCTGCATGCGAATGCCATTGCAGCAAATAAGCTTCTGCGGTTTTTCCTGCCTCAAGTTCGCTTTCAATAGCATCGCAAAGCGCAGACATCTCGTGAAAGAGCTGCTCGCTGGCCGGTCGCAGTTTCAGTCGATCCGGGATCGGCATCGGGACTCCAGTGGATGCTGATGTTTGATCAGGAGATGAATCCTGTCGAGGTTGCTGATCACCCACAAGAGGAATCCGTAACCAGTAGAGCCGTAAGGTTCCGACCTTTGTTGAACTTACAGGTTCGGATGATTACCCTCCGAGGGATTGGGATAGCAGCAAAGATGGAATCAATATCAGGTCCATCAAAGGAATCTACCTCAAGCGGTGAAGCCACGGAACACTCTACGAGTGACGCGGGATCGCTCGGTGCGCACGGCGGGCGCAAAACGTCGGCGAAGGCCGCTTACAGAGAGTGTATGGCAGAGTTTCCTCGACTCTCGCGAGGGCGGGAGAATTTTCCGGAGTGGATCGGCCCCAAGGGGCGAATCCCCAGGGGTTTTCGTCAACGAGTGCGGTTCGCGGTCGGATTGCGCACGGCGTTCACTTGTCTGGGGCCGGAGCGAAAACGGGACCGGCTCGCCGGTACTCCGCGCGTGCCCGTCCCATTTTTCGCGGGACCGTGCGGTGCCCTTAAATCCGGAGACCTTCGGTCGGCGGTTTCGGCGGGGTCGAGAGAGCCGCGCCGAACATGAAAGGGCGTTTCGGCGAGGTCGGGAGACCCCTGCTTTGAACATCTCGGGATGGCTTGTGAATCTGGATGGACTCGGGGCGAGGCACCTCGCCCCGGTCGGGTCGCCCCTTCAGGGCTCGATTCATCAAAACCGAAACGGTTTGATGTCATGCCCGAATCCCCGGGGCGTTGCCCCGGGCTATCTTCGGCCGCCCCTTTGGGGCTCCGGAGGGGCATGCCCGCCGCATCGGTCGGCCGCGAACGGTCGAGGCCATCGATCCGCGACCGCCACGGCCCAGCCCTGAAAGGGCGGCCTGATGTAGCTCGGGGCAACGCCCCGAGTGACGATGACCGATGATCGTTCTCCCCTCTTCTCCCTCGTCTTCGAGCCCTGTAGGGGCGGTCTTCCCCGGACGCCGTCACCTCAACCCGCGCAATGCGCGAGATGTTCAAAGCAATAGTCGGGAGACCCACGCCGAACAGAAGATGACTGTGCGAAATCCAACCGCGAACCGCTCTAACTCAGGATGATGCCGTCGACGTTGTTGTTTCGGGTCGAGGCGTCGTTGTTGATGATGGTCGTGTTGATGATGGTCGCGGAGCCGCGATTGCTCACGCCGCCGCCGATCCCGACGCTCTGATTGTCGATACTCCCATTGGACCCGTTGGTCGCGCTTCCGGCCGCGCCGTTGAGGGTGCCCCCCGCGCCGGCCTGGGCGAGTCCGCCGACGCGAGCGGCCCCGGCCCTGCCCGATTTGGCCTGGTTGGAGACGATCAGGCTGGGGGTTCCGGGCAGCCGGAATTGCCGGTTGGTACGTCGTCTCGGGTTGATCACCAGGTTGCCGGTCGGGGCGTTGAAGATCCCGCCCCCCTGGCCGGTCGCCCCGCCGCCGCCGTTGCCCCCCCGCCCGCCGGCGGCATTCCCCCCC
>CALKTZ010000162.1 GCA_937997355.1 uncultured Planctomycetales bacterium
TAGACGTCGCCGTGTCCCGGGATCGTCAGGTCGGGCTCGACGACGACGCGCCCCGCGCGATCGACCGGGACCCCCAGGGATTGCCCCAGCGGGGAGGCCGCGACCCCCGCCGCCCAGATCACCGTGCGCGCCTCGATCCGCTCGTCCCCGATCGTCACCCCCTCGCCGTCGATCCCGGTCACCAGTGCCCCGGTGCGGACCTCGACGCCGAGGCGTTCGAGCTGATGGCGCGTCTTCTCGGAGAGGTCCTCCGTGAAGGCGGGGAGGGTCCGGGGCCCCCCTTCGATCAGGAGGATACGGGCCTCGGCGGTGTCGATGTGGGCGAAGTCGCTCGCCAGGGTCCGCCGGGCGACTTCCGCCAGGGTCCCCGCCAGCTCGACCCCCGTCGGCCCCGCGCCGATGATCGCGAAGGTGAGCCACTGGCGGCGGATCGCCATGTCCGGCTCGCGCTCGGCCGCCTCGAAGGCCATCAGCACCCGCTGGCGGATCTCCAGCGCGTCCTTCAGGCTCTTCAACCCGGGGGCGTGCGGGGCCCATTCGTCGTGGCCGAAGTAGGAGTGGGTCGCGCCTGTCGCCAGGATGAGGAAGTCGTAGTGCAGCGAGGCGTCGATCAGCTCGATCTCCTTCGCGGCGAGGTCGATCGACTTCACCTGGCCGAGCAGTACTTCGAGATTCCGCTGGCCCCGGAGGATGCGGCGGATCGGCGAGGCGATGTCGGCCGGGTTGAGCGCGGCGGTCGCCACCTGATACAGCAAGGGCTGGAACAGGTGGTGGTTCGACCGGTCGATGAGCGTCAGCCGGACCGGCGCCCGGCGCAGCCCGCGCGCGGCGCTCAGCCCGGCGAAGCCCCCCCCGATGATCACCACGCGAGGGAGGGCCTTGCCGCTGTTCGTTGTCCCGCTCACGCCCCCGGCCCCTTCGTGAAGGTGGCCCGCGCCGGATCGTCGGCCGGGGTCATCGCCGCCTTGCCGTTGGCACTCAGATGTTCGAGCACCAGGTAAACGGTCTCCGCCTTGTCCGGATTACCGATCGCGGCGGCGATGGCATCGGCGGTCTGCGGGGTCGCGGAGAGGGCCGCGCGGACCTTGTTTTGCAGGTCGAGCACGGCGGCCGCGGCCTTCTTGCCCGCCTCGACCCCCGGCTGATGGTAGGCGTTGATGTTGACCAGCGTGGCATAGAATCCCACCGCCCGCTCGAACAGGGCGATCAGGGCGCCGACGGTCGCGGAGTCGACCTGGGGGATCGTGATCGTCAGCGAGGGGCGGTCGTTCTCGAACAGGGCCTCGCGGGTCCCCAGGAGGAATCCGTGGAGGTAGTCGCCGGGGGTGACGCCCGGCTCGACGTCGATGTCGAACGGGTCGCCGCCATCCTTCAAGACCCGGATGAAGGTGACGAAGAAGTTGCTCACGCCGTCTCGCAGTTGCTGGACGTACGCGTGCTGGTCGGTCGATCCCTTGTTGCCGTAGACGGCGATCCCCTGGTCGACCCGCTTGCCGTCGAGGTCGAGCTGCTTGCCGAGCGACTCCATCACGAGCTGCTGGAGATAGCGGCTGAAGAGGAGGAGCCGATCCTTGTAGGGGAGCACCACCATGTCCTTCTCCCCCTTCCCCCCGGTGGCGAGATACCAGGAGAGGGCGAGCATCGAGGCGGGATTCTTGCGGACGTCGCGAACTCGGGTGGCCACGTCGCAGGCGGCGGCGCCGGCGAGCATCCCTTCCATGTCGATCCCCTGGAGGAAGCCGGGGACCAGGCCCACGGCCGAGAACTCGCTGGTCCGCCCGCCGACCCAATCCCACATGGGGAACCGCGCCAGCCAGCCTTCCTTCTCGGCCACCCCGTCGAGCTTGGAGCCCGCCCCCGTCACCGCCACGGCATGCCTGGCGAAGTTCAGCCCGGCCGCCTTGTAGGCGGAGGCCGCCATCAGCATGGCGTTGCGCGGTTCCGGGGTGCCGCCGCTCTTGCTGATCACGATGACGAGCGTTTCATCGATCTGATCGCCGATCCGGTCGAATTCCCGGGCGACCCCTTCCGGGTCGGTGTTGTCGATGAAGTCGACCTTCATCCAGTCGGTCCTGGGGCTGCCCAGGGCGTCGGAGACGAAGAACGGCCCGAGCGCCGACCCGCCGATGCCGATCGACAGGACGCGGGTGAACTTCTTGGCCCGCTCGGGGGCGATCCTCCCGGCGTGGACGTCGGCCGCGAACGCCTTGACGGCTTCCAGGGTCTCCCGGACTTCATTGGTGATCTCGGGAGTCGGCGCCAGCTCGGGCGCCCTCAGCCAGTAATGCCCGACCATCCGGTTCTCGTCGGGATTGGCGATGGCCCCCTTTTCGAGGGCGTCCATGTCGCGAAACGCCTTCTCCATGGCCGGCGTCAGCCGTGCGATGGCGTCGTCGGAGATGGACATCCGGCTAACGTCGAGCGTCAGGCCGACCGACTCGACCCGGCTCAAGAAGGTCTGGAATCGCTTCCACAACTCGGCGGCTGGCATGCTCATCGTGGGCTGGGTCCTGGAATCCTGGAGAGGCCGACGATTCGGCCCTCGGAAATGCGGAAAATCCTGCTCGGGTCGCGCCGAAGCCTGTTAAACTAGAACCGAGATCGATCATAGCAGGGTCTTCGGATTTTCTCACGCGTTGGGTTCGGAGGTTGTCGACGATGAGTCTTGGGAAGGGCCGTCCGGACACGGGGTCGAGGCGAACACGCATGGGGACCTGGCCGGAGGCTCGAAGGGCGTTGGCGGTTCCCCTGGCGGCCCTCGGTATGCTGGCCTTCGGGATGCTTTCGACCGCCCCCGCGGCGGACGTCCGGCTCAACCAGATCCAGGTGATCGGCTCGCACAATTCGTACCACATCGCCCCCTCCCCCGCGGTGCGGGAGCTGATCGCCAAGGCGGGCAAGGGGCATGCGGAGGGGCTCGAATACACCCACCGGCCGCTCGCCGAGCAATTCTCGGACCTGGGCATCCGGCAGATCGAGCTGGACCTGTTCGCCGATCCCCGGGGGGGGCTCTACGCCTCCCCCAAGGCGAGGTCGATCCTGACCGCCCTGGGAAAGGACGCCGGGCCGGACCCCAACGCCAGGGGGATCTTGAGCAAGCCCGGCTTCAAGGTGCTGCACGTCCCTGACGTCGACTTCCAATCCACCACGCCGACCTTCATCGAGGCGCTCAACCAGGTGCGGGCCTGGTCGAGGCTGCATCCGAGGCACGTGCCGATCCTGATCCTCGTCGAGTGCAAGGCGGAATCGGGGGCCGCGACGAAGTCGGTGCCGTTCGACGCCGACCTGATGAACCGGATCGACGCCGAGATCCTCGAAGTGTTCGAGCGATCGGAAGTCCTGACCCCCGACATCGTGCGAGGGAGCTTCGCCACGCTCCCCGAGGCGATCGCCAAACGGGGCTGGCCCGCGCTCGACGCCGTGCGGGGCAAGGTGATGTTCGCCCTCGATAACGAGGACCGGACCCGGGAACTCTATCTGGACGGGCACCCCGCGCTCAAGGATCGGCTCATGTTCGCGACCGTGGAGCCGGAGCATCCCGCCGCCGCCTGGTTCAAGGTCAACGACCCGGTCGGCGATTTCGAGAAGATCCGGAACCTCGTCCGCTCGGGGTTCCTCGTCCGCACCCGGGCCGATGCCAACACCGCGCAGGCGAGGGCCAACGACGGCTCGATGCGCGACCGTGCCCTGGCCAGCGGCGCCCAGTTCGTCAGCACCGACTATCCCGAGCCGAACCCCGCGTTCTCGTCGTATGTGGTCCGATTGCCGGGGAAGGTCGTGGCGCGGAGCAATCCGGTCAGCGGCGATCGATCGGCGAAAGGCGACCTCGAAGCGGAAAGGCCTTGAACGAAGTCCCGCAGCCCCGTTGCCCGAAGAGTCACCGATCATGTTGGACATCTCCCCGTCTCTCCTCTCTCTCGACCAGGCCCACAGCATGAAGGAAAGCGCCGCCGAAGGTTCGCTCCCCAGCAAGACGCCGGATGTCGCCGAGTCCGAGGCGTACCAGGTTTTGATGGCCCGGGTGGGGCGGAAGGGGGGGAAGATCCCGGCCGATCTGCTCGTTCGCCAGATCATGCGTATCGTCCCGGCGAACGAATGGCCGGTGCGGGTCGAGGCGATGGATGCCCTGCTCCGCCGGCTCGATTCCCCCAGGAAAGAAGGGCTCCGGATCGACAGCCGGCCCCAGGGGGGGAAGGTGCTCGGGGCCTATGCCACGAAGCGGCAAGGGGCCGGCTCACGCCCCTATACGACCATTTTGCTCGGCGTCGACCCGATCGAGGCGCGTTGCGATTGCCCCGACTTCCTCAAGAATTCGCTGGGGCTCTGCAAGCATATCTTCGCCGTGCTGGAACACATTTATAGCAAGCCCAACCTGCTGAAGCAGGCCCGCAAGGAGCAGGAATGGGCCGACGCATCGCGGCGCGGCTTGCTCGGATGGGACCCCGTACGCCCGCTGACCGGCGCCGGCGATTGGCTGGGCCGCGTTTCCTGGCTGGGGGAAAATCCGGGAACCGGGAAGACGGCAGGCCGTTCGTCGCGATCGGCCGAGGCATTCCTGTGGTTCGAGCCGAACGCCGAGGCCGGCGGGGCGCCGACCCTCCGCGATACCTACCGCGATCAACCCGCCGAGCGGCTTGAGCTGGTGAAGGCGCTTTTGAAGCTTCATCCGTCGGGTTCACAGGGCGCCCGGAACGACCCGGCGCTGCGGGCCTTGCTGCTGGCCGAGCGGGCGAAGCTCAAGCGGCGGCTCGACGGCGCCCTCGGTCCGTCCGAGCTGGCGGCGGGGATCAAGAGCCTCAAGCGCCCCCTCTATCCCTATCAGGCCGAGGGGGTATCCCGGTTCCTCGCTGCGGGCCGTCTCCTCCTCGCCGACGACATGGGGCTCGGCAAGACGGCGCAGGCCATCGCCTGCTGTCACCTGCTGCGGTTCACGGGGCGAGTCCGCCGCGGCCTGATCATCGTGCCGGCGAGCCTCAAGCCGCAGTGGTTTCGCGAGTGGAGCAGCTTCTCCAGGCTCCCGATCGAGGTGATGGACGGCTCCCCCGCCGAACGGCGGGCATTGTACGAGTCGAACAAGGCGGGCTTCTTTATCATCAACTACGAGCAGTTGCTGCGCGACCTCGAACCGATCTGGCACTGGCAGCCCGAGCTGGTGGTGCTCGACGAGGCACAGCGGATCAAGAACTGGGCGACCAAGACGGCCCTCTCGGTCAAGCGGCTCGATCCCCCCTATCGCCTGGTTTTGACCGGGACGCCGATGGAGAACCGGATCGAGGAACTCGCCTCGATCGTCGAGTGGGTCGACGACATGGCGCTCGAGCCCAAGTGGCGGCTCAACGCCGCGCACGCCGTCCGGGCCGACGGCAAGCAGGAGATCGTCGGCGTGCGGAACCTGGAGACGATCCGCGAGCGGCTCCAGCCGTGCATGGTCCGCCGGGTCCGCCAGGAGGTGCTCGCGCAGCTCCCCCCGCGCACCGATACCCGCGTGCCGGTCGAGATGACCGGCGAGCAGCAGGCCGAGCACGATTCGCTGATCCAGCCGATCCTGGTCCTCATGCAGCGGGCACGCACCCGGCCGCTCACCCAGGCGGAGTTCCTCCGGCTGATGAGCCTGCTGACGACCCAGCGGATCATCTCCAACGGGCTGGCCCAGCTCCAGTTCCTGGAGATCTGGCCGGCGATCCGCAAATGCAATCCCGAGGAGAGCGTGCTCAAGGGGCTCTCGGCCCCCAAGCTGATCGAGCTTCGTCAGCTCGTCCGCCAGCTCGCCGTCGATCAGGGGCGGAAGGTCGTGATCTTCAGCCAGTGGAAGCGGATGCTCACCCTGGCGAACTGGGCCGTCTCGGATATCCTCGGGGCGGAGAAGCTCCGCACGGGCTTCTTCACCGGCTCCGAGGGGCAGCAGCGGCGGACCCAGAATCTCGTCGAGTTCCACGACGATCCCGATTTCCGGATCCTCTTCGCCAGCGATGCCGGCGGCGTGGGGCTCAACCTCCAGCACGCCTCGAACTGCGTGATCAACCTGGAGCTGCCGTGGAACCCGGCGATCCTCGAACAGCGGATCGGCCGCGTCTACCGGCTCGGACAGAAACAGCCGATCGACGTCTACAACCTCGTCTGCGAGACCGGCATCGAGTCGCGGATCGCCGGGCTCGTCGGCTCCAAGCAGGCGTTCTTCAAGGGACTCTTCGATGGCGACGGCGACTCGATCCGGTTCGAACAGGCCGGCTCGTTCCTCTCCCGCGTCGAGAAGATTTATGAAGGGACCGAGTCGAGCTTCGGCGGGCGGTCCCCGGTCGACGACCTCCCGCTCGAACCCGCCGACGCCGAGTCGGTCGACATCGATTTCGAGCCGACCGACGCCTTCGAGGACGTGATCGAGGATGCGGACGAGTCGCGCGATCCCTCGATCATCGAGGCTGCCTCACCTCGACCCGCCGACGCCGAGGCCGCGCCGAGGCCCCGGCCGGCCCCTTCCGCGAATGGCCGAGGCGAGGAGCCCGGCTCGCCGCGATCGGGGGTCGCGGTCGCCGGCCCGAACGATGTCCGCGCCCTCTTCTCGCAGCTCAAGATCCGCCGGGAGTCGGAGACCGGCAACGTCGTGATCGAGGCCCCTCCCGAGGCGGCGTCGGCCCTCTCCGCCCTCTTCGAAGGGATGGCCGCATTGCTGCAAGACGCCGCCCGGTCCGACGACTGAACGTCAAGCCGGAAGCCGGGGCGAAAATCGAGACTTGTTCGGCGGTGGTCTCCCGACCCCGCCGAAAGGGCCGAAGCTTTCAGCCCAGGGTGGCCGGGGCAGAGTGAGCCCGGCAGGGCGAGCATGCCCCGGAGTCCCGACCGCCCAGGCCCTGCTCCCCGGGGCACGCTCACGCTTTGCCCCGGCCGAGCCGCCGGTCACAGCGCGCGGAGCGAACACTCCGGACGATCGAACCGGCTCGATCCGGACCATCCTCGGCGTTCGGGGCCTGCCTCAGCCCTGCTGCCGGGCCTGTTTGGCCAGGGCACGCTGACGGTCCGAGCCCTT
>CALKTZ010000163.1 GCA_937997355.1 uncultured Planctomycetales bacterium
TCGGCAGCCGGTTCTCGCGGCACAGCGTCCTGCTCCGCTACCCATTCCAGAAGATCGTTGCGAATCGCGGCTTCCACCTGCTGGCGCAAATCCTGCTCCTGAGGCGTTTCCGCGACCTGACGAACAATCTGAAATTGATGCGCAGGGAGGTGGTGGACGCCATGAACCTGACCCAATCCGGATTCGCGATCAACGCCGAGACGGGGCTCCAGCCGCTGGTCATGGGGTACAAGATCAAGGAAGTGCCGATTTCCTGGATCAACAGGACCCACGACATGGGTACCTCGTCGTTCCGGCTGGTACGCGTCGGCGGTGGCTATGGAGGCGTGCTGGCGAGGTTGTGGCTGGGAGGAGTCCTGGGGATCGGCCCGTATCGGTCGCTCGTCCGGGCGGGCGATGCACGGAAGACCTGGCGCGAGCACGGGGCATTCGACGGCAGGCCTCGCCCCGCCCCCTCGACCGGCCTGGCATCAAGGGGCCCCAAATGATTGATGGACCCGGGACCATGTCGAAGATTCGCCGAGTCTCGCCGTTCACCGTCGCGATCATCGGGATCGTCGCGATCGGCCTGGCGGTCCGGGTCGGGCTGATCGGTCGGAGCGGACTCTGGGCCGACGAGTTCTTCTCGCTGGCGATCGCAACCGGTCATAGCCTGGAGCATCCAGCCGATGTTGCCGACCCTTCTCGCGGCGACTTCATCGAAGCTGAGGGGGCTGTTCCGCCGGCAGATTACGGTCGGTATCTCAATCACGATATCCCCGCTGCCGACCCGGCCCGGGTCGTCCGGGCCGTGCTCCTCTCCGACACGAGCCCTCCCTTATATTACCTAACGCTCTACGCCTGGACCCGGCTCTTCGGGACGGGCGACGCGGCATTGCGCCTCTTCTCCGTCGCGTTCTGGCTGGCTTGCCTGCCACTGATGGGGATGTTGGCCCGGCGACTCTCGGGGCGGCGAGCGGTCTTGCCTGCCTATTTGCTCTTCTCCGCCTCCCCGCTCTGCGTGCACTACTCGACCGAAGGCCGGATGTACTCGATGCTCTGGTTCCTGATCTTGACGACCGCATGGCTGACGCTGAGCCTGCACCGTCGCCCGCCATCGGCCTGGCGATGGTCGGCGTGGATCCTCGCGTCATCCGCAGGGATGCTGACGCACTATTTCTTCGTCTTCTCTTGGGCGGGATGCGTCGCATGGCTCGTCATCCACCCCGGTCGTTCGCGTCGGCCGAGCTTGGTCGCCGCCCTGCTCCTGACGGGCCTGCTGATTGCGCCCTGGTACGCCAGGTTGCCCCAGAGCCTGGAGGCATGGCGAATCACCCAGGATTGGCTCAAAGTCGGGCCGGATTCATACAGCCGGACGCGGGCCTTCCTCAAGGTGTTCTGGAATTATTTCAGCCCGGAGGGCGGGAGGATGAGCAGGGCTGCGATGCTCGCCCTCCTGTCCTCGTTGATCTGCATGGCCGCTTGGAAGGATGGTGCTCGTTGGCGTTCGACGCGGCGGCAATTCCTGTGGTCCTGGCTTCTGGCGGCGGCGATAGGTCCTTTCGTCTTCGACCAGCTCCGGGGAACTTACACCGCAACATACCCGCGCTACAGCATCGGGGGGATGCCGCCTGCCTATCTCCTGGTGGCCGTCGCACTGGCCGGGTTCGACTATCGGGCGAGGGTTATCTACTGTGCACTTCTCGTGGCGACCTGGTCGGTCGGGATCCGCCACGAGTGGGCGGCCACTTCGCGCGCCATGACCCCGTATCGGGAGGCTGCGGCGATGCTTGCCGAGGGCGTCCGGGAAGACGACTTGGTGATCGTCCACTCCATCCCCTCGGGGGTCCTCGGCATCTCGCGTTACATGGAGCCACAATTCACTGGCCCGGCGCGCCCGGGTGTCGCGGCCTGGGTCGGGCAGCTCGGTCGTCGACGGGTTCCGGGAGACATCGAGTCTCTGGTCGAGGGGCGCCGCCGAGTCCGATTCGTGAACATCCACTCGGTGCACGAGCCCGCCCCCGAGGAGAGCTGGTTACGTCGGAACGCGACTCTCGCCCACGAGCGGCAACTCCAGGCGTGTTACATCCTCGAATTCGTCCCTCGGGGCTCCGAGACTTTCGGCGCAAATCGCAAGCAGGAGCCGGCCGACCGGCGGAAATCGAGGCGCGAAGGCAGCGGCGACGACGACAGCGAAGGGCGATCCCGGCCCGGGGCATAGGGAGTCTCTGAATGGTCCGTGCCACACTTTTCATGGAACAGCATGTCGGGCTCTACACGTATTACCTCAACCTCCGTAATTTCATCGATTCGGCAGGAGGGATCGACCCGAAGTGGGTGCAGGTCCATTACGGGAAGTCGGGCAGTCTGTGGGACAAGATCCCATTCCTCCCGGATCGGATCGGTGGCGCGCTCCGCGGTCGGGCCCAGATCAGGGGTGAGATCGGCCGCAGCCAAAGTGACGTCTTCTTCTTCAATACTCAGGTGCCCGCGACCTTCGCGCACCGGAGCATCCGCCGGCGTCCCTACGTGATCAGCACCGACGTGACCGCCCTCCAGTTCGACCGGCTCAGGCCAGGCTATGGCTTGAGTCCGCGGCGGGGCGGGCCGATCGCGGCTTACAAGCATTCCATCAACGTTCGAGTGCTGCGCGGGGCAAGCCGCCTTCTGCCGTGGTCGAGGTGGGTGGCAGACTCCCTCGTGGCCGATTACGGCGTCGATCCCGGGAAGATCGAGGTAGTCCCGCCCGGCATCAACTTGGATGCGTGGCCTGAATTCCCGAGCCGGCGGGGGACGGGAGGGCGGATCAAAATCCTGTTCGTCGGGGCGGAGCTGGAGCGGAAAGGGGGACTTCTGCTACTTGAGGCGTTCCGGGCGTTCCGCGATCTGGGCGTCGAACTGCACCTCGTCACCCGCGAACGGCTGGCCCAGGAGTCGGGTCTCACGGTCTATAACGACATGCGACCCAATAGTGAGCCGCTCAAGCGACTGTTCGCCGAGGCCGACATCTTTTGCCTGCCCACGCTGGCAGACTGCCTTCCCCTCGTGCTGTGCGAGGCCGGCGCGGCCGGATTGCCGTCGGTCTCCACGAAAATCGCGGCCGTCCCCGAGATCGTCGTCGATGGGGTGACGGGCTTGCTCGTCGACCCCCAGGATGTCCGAGGTTTGATCGATCGTCTCAGAATCCTCATACTCGACCCCGAGCTCCGCCGACGGATGGGGCTCGCCGCCAGGCAACATGTGGAAAGGCATTTCGACGCGAGCCGAAACGGCCAGCGGATCGTCTCCTGCCTGTGCGAGGCTTCCCGGATGTAGCGGCCCCTCCTTGGAGGGCTGCGGCGATTGGCCCCATTCCGGCGAGCATGGGCGGAAACTTCCTCACGGCCAGTCGTCGACCCAGCCTGTGGCCCGAAATCGGCACCCATCCGGCGCGAGACTGGATGAGAAAGAAACACATCGGGAAGTGATTCTAAAAATATACAAGAACTACCTATTGAAGGGATCTCCGTGGACGACACCGCACCGAACGACGCCGGGAAGAATGAATACGTCGACTGGGTTCACTCGGCGGTCTTGCTGCTGGTGGTGATCAGCCTCTGGGCGTTTCGCCTCGGCGGCCCGATCGACCTGCGGTGGGATGCCGGGGTCTATTACATCCTCGGGACGTCGCTGTACGAGGGGAAGGGCTACCGGCTGCTGAACGAGCCGGGGGAAATCCAGGCTATCCAGTACCCGCCGCTGCTCCCGGCCATCGTGGCTGCACACCAGTGGCTTGCAGGGGACGAGAGGCCCGGGGTGGCGGGCCATTTGCTCCGCTGGACGATGGCCGGTATCACCGCTGCGTACGTCCTGACCGCCTACCGGGTTGCGCGCTGGTGGCTCTCGCCGATCGCCGCCCTCGCCGCTGCCTTGCTGGTCGCGGTACACCCGACCACGCTATTCATGAGCGACGTCTGCTTCGCAGAGATTCCGTTCGGCCTGGCGTGCTTGGGCTTCCTCGCCATCAACCGGGCTGGGGGTCGATGGTCTCACGAGGTGGCGTCGGGCATGATCGGGACGATCTGCTTCATGCTACGATCGCTCGGCCTGGCGATGCTCGCGGCGTGGGTGCTGGAGGCCGCGATTCGCCGTCGCTTCGGCCTCGCAGCGTTCCGCGCGACCGTTGCCGTGATCCCTGTGCTCGCGTGGCAGGGGTATGTTTTCCACGTCCGCTCCTCCCCGGAGTATCTCCGACCTGCATACGCCTACCAGCGCGCCCCGTACCTGATGTACAACGTGAGCTATGCGGAGAATGTCTCGCTCCTCGACCCGTTCAGCCCGGAGAAAGGCCCTGCCACCTTGCCCAAGGTGGCGATGCGCACGCTGAGCCATTTCTCCGTCCTGCCCGCTTACTTGGGTGCGGCGGTATCGACGCCGGAGAGGTACTTGCGAAGGATCCTGGATCTGGCCAAGCTGCTGATCGGAGGTCGCCTCGAGCAGCTAGCGCTCCCGACGCTATTTACGCTAGGGGGATTCGTCCTCATCGGTGTCGGGGTGCTGGTCTCTCGGAGGGAATGGCTGGTGGTCCTGTTCGTCGTCACGACATCGGCGATGATTTGCATCTCCCCGTGGCCCGACCAGTTCAACCGATACCTCTCGCCCCTCGCCCCGCTGCTGATGGTCTCGCTGTTCCTGGGGGTCTCGGCCGTCTGCGGATGGCTGAGGCGGGTCGGACCGTATGGGAATTACGTCGCGACCTTCGTGACGGCCACGATTGCAACTGGGCTTCTGCTGTGCTCCGCCCAGACCCTCTACTCGATGAACAAAGGCAACTCCGGTACGGCCCATTACGTGGATTCCCGGGGCCTGGCACAACCCTATCGGTTGTTCTACTACGGAGAGGAATGGTCCGCCTTCGACGCCGCGCTGGCTTGGCTCAAACAGGCCGCCGGCCCCGACGACTTCGTCGTCACGACCGCGCCTCATCGGGCATATCTGACGACCGGTCTGAAGGCGGTCCAGCCCCCTTACGAGGCCGACCCAGAGGAGGCCCAACGCCTCCTCGACTCGGTCCCCGCAACATACCTCATCGTCGACTCGTTCGATTACTCGGGCGGCGACCTCTCGCGGCGATATGCGGTGCCCGCAATCCGCAAGCACCCCGATCTGTGGGAATTGGCGTTCGAGTCGCCCGGAGGACGGCCGGTGCGGGTCTATCGACGCCTCGGCAAGGCCCAGCGTTGAGGCGAAGGAGTCCCGGTTCCGGAAGCAGATGACCTCGCGCGCACTGCCGGGTCGAACGCCTCGATGCTCCTGCCCCCCCACGATCGGAGAGTTGCCGCACGTGAACCGGCATCGCCGGCCGGAAGTGCGGAGAAGGGCACGGCCGCGGGGCCGATCCGCCTCAGGACCAACCCGGGCCGATCCCCTCAATGGTGCGATGGTGCGATTGTTCGCCGCCAGGAATCGGCCCAGCACCCCGTGGGTGTTAGCCCATTTTGCGACAGGGCCATTCTTCACTGTAAGATCAATTGTCCATCTTCAACACTCGCCGACGATCGACATTCTCGCATAGATCGAAATCGCAGCCGATTGGTTTTGAGACGGAGAATTCGGGTAACTCCTCGCGGTTGATCTCGACAGGATATTGAGATTGCCGGAAGGACTAACCTCCAACTCAAAGAAGTGCCAATTCCATGACCATCGATCAAGAAATACATCCATTTCGTGGGCGATTGGGCCGGATTATGGGATTAGCCCTCCTCGGGCTCTGGATGAGTTGGTGGTGTCTGAGCCTGTGGACAGGTAGGCTTCGCGGCAATAAATGGCTCTGGATTCCGTCCGATACGATCCCGGTCTTTGGCTTGGATTTCATCTACGTCGACAAAGCGTCGAGGTTCTGGCTCGCGGGAGGTGATCCATATCTCGGAGATTTCGGCGACCCGCGATGTCGTGTGTTTCATTACCCGCCAATTAGCCTGCCGCTCTTTGCATGGACCTCGATGGTACCACCGGCGATGGGCAATTTCATCTGGATGGTCGCCAGCGCATTGCTGATCGCCGTCGGGGTGTGCGCGGCCTTGAGAAACCGACGCGAGATTGGTTTGCGGCAGATCTCGCTCCCGCTCGCCCTCGCCGCCGTGTACTTTTCGACGCCAGTCATTTTCGAGATGTACAGAGGCAATAGCGACGTTGTCCCGCTGGCGATGATCCTCGTCGCGTCCCGTCTCCTCGGCGGCCGACGATCGGCGACAGTCGATGTCGCGATCGGTGCTCTGCTCGCCGTGGCTTTCTCGGTTAAGATGTATCCGGGAGCCGTGGCGATCGGTTTGGTTGCCATGCGACGCTGGCGTGTGTTGGGTGGATTCGTCGCCGCGTGTGGCCTGATCTGGTCCGTCAGCCCCCAACTGACGCGGGAGTTCTTGGAAGTGAATGCCAGCTATCTGGCGACGAATCCCCAATATCGCTATCGAGAGGGCGGGCTTGACGTGCGGCTTTATTATACATGGTCGCATACCTTGAGTTATGGCTGGACTTATGCGGAGATGCCCGGGTTCCTGTCGCGAATCCGAGGTGAGTGGGTTGCATTCCTTCTCGTGTTGCCGGTCATCGGATATGTGAGTTGGGAATCCTTCCGCAGAGGCTTGTCCAAGGCTTTGATCCTGCCCTTTCTTGCCTGGATAACGGCGGTCGCGACGTTCCTCCCGCAGATTTCCAACGACTATAACCTCGTTTTTCTCCCAATCGCGATGCTTGCCGTGGTAACGACGCAAGATAAATTGAACGTAAATGGACTGATATTTCCTTCGATAATCTGGCTCCAACCAATTTGTCTCCTCCCAGCCGAATGGCCACCGCAAGGCGGCCTCATGTTGTTGGCATTGAAATTTCTCGGAACCGTGGGCGTCGGGCTTGCCTTGGTCGCGCGAATTAGGGAATCCACAATCGGCCCCGATCAGCCGGCCTTCGGCGTTCGTTGATCCTTCAATCGTCCGCCGACCCGGGGCGTCGATCGAACACCCTGGCCGCACCGGAAGCATCCCGGCGAATAACTCGTCCGGCAT
>CALKTZ010000164.1 GCA_937997355.1 uncultured Planctomycetales bacterium
ACCATCGCCCCTATCAACTCTCCGGCGGCGAGCAGCAGCGCGTGGCGATCGCCCGCGCGCTTGTCAAGAATCCGCTCCTGGTCCTGGCCGACGAGCCCACCGGGGAGCTCGACTCGAAGTCCGGCGACGAGATTTACCGAATCCTCCGTCGCATCCAGGAATCGATCGGTGCCACGCTCGTCATCGTCACCCACGACCGCCGCTTCATCACCCCCGACGACCTGGTCCTCGAAATCCAGGATGGTCAGCTTGTCAACGGCAGCGGAGACGGGAGCAACGCCGAGTTTCTTGCCTCGTCGTCCCGGGCAGGCCACGAAGCCTAAAGGTGCGGGGGGTATCGAGCAAGGGATCGAGCCACGAGCCACGAGCCGCGGGCTGTTATCTTCGGGATTCTCATGGCCTTGCTCAACACCACCGGGTCAGCCGCGGACGATGACCGGAAACTCATACCTGCCAGCTTCAAGATTGTCGCCAGGTATGGCGCGGGCTATAGCACCTGGAAATCCTGGCGACATACGATCACCGGCGACGGCAATGTCGTCAAGGAAGTCTTCAGTATCAAGAAAACGAGGATCCTGGGCGACGGCAATGTCGTCAAGAACGTATTCGGTCTCGGGACGACGAAGGAGGAAACCAAGCTCCCCGAGGACGACCTGAGGGCCTTGATCGCAAAAATCGAGGAGGCCGATTTTTTCACGCTGAGAAAACGCTATACGCATGGGGTGACGGATAATCCCACTCTGATCCTGACCATCACGCTCGATCGGAAAGCGCACGAAGTCATGGTTTACGCCCCTGGTTTCTTAAGGGACGATCAAGAAGTCAAGCGATTTCTCAAGGTATGGTCCGAGGTATTGAGGAAGGTTCCTCCACCCAATTCCGATCAAAAACCCGATCTCTACCTCGATAAGCCATAGCTCGCCCGGGCGTGTTCGCGTCCGCTCAGAGTTGCAGGATCACCTTGCCGAAGACGGCGTTCGACTCGACCCGGTGCTGCGCCTCGCGAAAGTCGGAAAACGGGAAAGTCGAGTCGACGACCGGCCTAACGATTCCTCGCTCCAGCCAGGGGACCACGCGATCGGCAAATGCACGGGTCGCGGCGATCTTCTCCTCCAGGGGCCGGGCACGCAGCGTGGTGCCGACCACGGTCGCCCGCTTGCGCAGGATATCCATCAGGTTGATCGACGCGTGACCGCCGCCGAGCAGGCCGACCAGGACCAGCCGCCCTCGGGTCGCCAGCGACGCGACGTTCCCGGCCCAGACCGATGCACCCAGCAGATCGATCACGACGCTCACCCCCGCGCCGGCGGTCTCGCGCCTGATCACCTCGGCGAAATCCTCGGCGGTGGCGTCGATGCCGAGATCCAGGCCAAGCTCGCGAGCCCGTTCCAGCTTGGCCGCCGTCCTGGCGGTGCCGAACGTTCGGCATCCCATCGCACGGGCGATTTGCAGGGCCGCCGTGCCGACCCCGCTCCCCACGGCATGGATCAGGACCGACTCCCCCGGCTCAAGCCTTCCCTGCGTGGTCAGGGCATCGTGCGCGGTGAGGAAGACCTCCGGGACCGCCGCGGCCTGGATGAAATCCAGGTTCGATGGGATCTTCACCGCCAGGCGTTCCTGAACCACCAGGTATTCCGCCTGCCCCCCGCCGCCGACGATCCCGAACACCCGATCGCCGACCTTGTGCGGCCCGATCACATCCGGCCCGATCGCGTCGACTTCCCCGGCGTATTCGAGCCCCGGGATATCGGCAGGCGCGCCGGGAGGGGCGGGATAGGTCCCTCGGCTCTGCATCAGATCGGCCCGATTCAGCCCGCAGGCGCGGACCCGCACCCGGATCTGGTCCCCGCGCGGCTCGGGGGTCGGAACCTCGCGGATCTCCAGGGCGTCGGTCCCGCCAACTCCGCTGATGACAATGGCTTTCATGCACGGCCTCCTCGGAAAGAATGATCCGGTTGGGTCTGGGCTTTCTTGTTCCTTGGCATTCAAGTTGAATGATGAGTTGAGCACCGAATCGGAATCGCCCGCAAGGGGCCAGGCCCGGAGAACCGGACTCGTGAATACCAAGACCGCTTGGAACCTCCTCAAAACGACGGCCTACAAAGCGATGGAAGACCGAGTGCCGCGGCTGGGGGCGGCGCTGGCGTTCTACACGATCCTCTCGCTCTCGCCGCTCCTGATCATCGCCGCGGGAATCATCGGCATGGTCTACGGCGAGGATGCGGCCCAGGGGAAGCTGGTCGAGAATCTCACGGGATATGTCGGCAAGCAAGGTGCCGAGGCGATCCAGTTGATGCTCGCGAACGCTCGCACCACGAGCAGCGGGATCATCGCGACGATCGTCGGCGCCGTCACGGTCCTGTTCGCGGCCACGGGGGTCTTCAGCGAGCTTCACGACGCAATGAACACCATCTGGAACGTTCAGTTGAAGCCCGGCAATAGCATCCTGGCCTACCTGAGAGACCGCCTTCTCGCCTTCTTCATGGTGCTGGGCATCGCCATCCTGCTGCTGTTGTCGCTCGTCGTCAGCACGGCCCTCTCGGCGATCGACAAGTTCTTCATCGGCGCGATCTCGCTCCCCGGCACGGACCAGGCGGTGAACTTCGGCATCGCCTTCGTCGTGATCACCTTGCTATTCGCCATGATGTTCCGCGTGCTGCCCGATGTGAAGATCGGCTGGCGGGACGTCTGGCTGGGCGCGGCGTTCACCTCGCTCCTGTTCAATATCGGCAAGTCGCTGATCGGCGTCTACCTCGGTCGCAGCAGCCTCGGCTCGGCGTATGGGGCGGCCGGCTCGCTCGTCGTGCTCCTGGTCTGGGTCTATTATTCGGCCCAGATCTTCCTGTTCGGGGCCGAGCTGGTCCCCGTCTATGCCCACTTCCGAGGCCGGAGGATCCTGCCCGCCGAGAATGCCGAATTCGTCGAGTGCGAGCCGGTCCCGACTTCCTGAGTGGGATTCCGGCAAATCTTGCAAACGCCCTCCTGACCTCTTGCATGCCATGCAAGCGTCGAGCACGTCGCAAGTGCTCATTTCTCGACGAATCCTGCGAATTTTCCGTCCCCATGACACCCCTATTTGGTGACGATTTACAAGGATGGTGACGGGTTGAAATCTATGTGAACAGTAGAATTCCGTGTAAAGACTTCAATGCTTTCTGAGTTCACCACTTCATGATTGCGGTTCCTGCAATCGGCTTCACCAACTCACTCTGCAATCCCGCACAGTTTGTTATCATCGTCGGATCGAGATGTTTCGTGATACTTGGAGGCCATAACAGTGGCGGACGAAGTGACCATTTCGTTCAAAATGTCGATCGAGGATTTGAACTTCCTGGTCTGGACCATGGGCTTTATGAGAGGCGGCCCACACGATGAAAAACACATGGTCGACAAATGGGAAGCGATATTCGAGGAGGCGCTTGACGAGCATTTCCCAGAAATCGAAGAGTTCGCCATACGCGAATGTGGCGCAGGCCGTGAGGGCCCTGGTGTCAGAAGTCACTGCCCGACCTGCGACAAGCCGACATACCACCGCACCTCCGGGACGAGCCTGAAGCTGAGAGAGCCGGATGGGCGTGTTTCGCAAGCGATGGAATGCAGTCTTTGCGGCACCCTGACGAAGGTCTACTTCACGCACGGAACCGATGAATTCCAGGAGAATCTGGATTCATAAGGATAATGAAAAAGCCGGCCCTCTCTCGAGGTCCGGCTTAACGACATGCAGAGCACGCCGTGGCTTGAGATCCACAAAAATTATACAGAAAAAGGCCGGAAAATCAATCCTTCGGAAGGAAAATCGGCTTATACTCCGGGTGCAAAAATTCTTATAGCCTAGGGCACAAGAAATTTGATATAGGGGGTGCAAGAAAACCGGACGCAAAAAGAGAAGCTGTGATTTGAAAATAAGGAGCTATTGAGAATAGAGAAACAAGGCTTGCTTGGCTAATCAACGAAATTGCGCTTGAAATCCAGACTCTTGGCCGCAATACTATTTTCCAGTGGAGGCGCGACGCGTACCGGTGTACGCCGTGGCTTGAGATCCCATGGGGCGGCGAAAGCTGTCAGGGGTTCGACTCCCCCCGCCTCCGCCACTTCGTTTTCAGGAGTTCGATCTTGCCGCCTACTCCGGCCGCACGCACGGTTCTGCGCGATGTTGCCACACGGTGGACGCCAGCCCTGGCGAAGGCCGGCTGGACCCCCGTGTCTGACTATTTCCTGGATAGCTATACGAAGTTGACCCCGCCTTTGAGCAATGGCGAGGCCATGCTCGTGATCCATCTGATGCGTCATAAGTGGGATGATGCGCCCCCATTCCCCGGGTTCAAAACGCTGGCAGGCCGCATGGGGGTGACCGCAACTTCGGTGCGGAATCTTGCCCGGTCGCTCGAGCTGAAGGGATACCTGAAGCGACATAAGCGCGTTGGAACGACCAATCACTTCGAATTGTCCCCGCTATTTCGAGCGTTGGAACGCCTCCAGGCATACGAAACCGGTCAGCGTGGTGAGCCGCTCGGCGCGACCGGCAATCGAGTTGCCATCGAGGCCGAGGAAGTGCCGTTTTAGGGGTATCTCATGTCGCTTTCCGAACCCGCACTCGCCCTGTTCCGCGACCACATCGCCCGGCATGGTAACATTCGGGTGGACGATTCCAACCGCGAGACGTTCCGCGAGTTGGCCCGTGCCGGGCTGATGCGGGCGGCCAATTCATTCACGCACGGGTCAGAGGCCGTCTACCGCGTCACCAAGCTCGGTTTCGAGCGGAGGGCGGAACTTTTGGGTGGCTTGAAGGAAGCCGTGTGATAGGATCGGCGAAGGCTGCAACAGGTATCGTTGAATACGGGCTTGATATCGGCGGATAGAAAAGCACCGTTAAATTCGCCCGCAGCCTATCTCGCCATCGGCCGCAGTAGCCGTCTCGCCTCGTTGCTGATCGGCAGCTCCGTCTTGGGTGCCGCACACACTGCTTCTACATGGGAACCTCCGCGGCTTAGCTCCTCATACTCCTGGGCGATGATCGCGTCGATCCTATCTCTCAGCCTCATGCGTGGCCAGATTCGGCCGCCTTTCTCCCCCTTAAGCTGGTCGGGATTCAGGACGCCGGAGTCCACCACCACGCCCGTTGTGTTTGCGCCCCCTTCACGGCCGTACGGGTCGAAGGCTCGCCATCTCCCATCACTACCGTAATCCGGCTCTCCGTTCGTCCCCCTCGGGGAGCTTGAGTTCGTCCATCCGCAGCGCGCAACATTCTTCAAGTTTATCGCACCAGCGATGGGCGAAATCCTCGGCGTGGTCGGCAGAATCTTGAGGTGATTGATCTGACATCTCAAAACCCTGCCACTGCCGTCACAATCATGCAACTGTTGTATAATGGACCATCAGAAAACATTCATTACGGTAGAGTGAGTTCTCGAAATTATGGCAAATAATCCCAGTTTCGACGCGTTCCTCCGTTCGCATCGGGAGAGGTATGATGAATTCATTAGGAAATTGGCGGAATTCATCCAAGCGGTAACAAGAAACGATCATGAAGCCAAGATAAAAGCCGCGTCTGATCTTGCTTATAGCCTAAATCATTTGAAGAGCATCCTCAGCAATGTTGATCAACCGGAGTGGATTGGGAAGCTAGAGGCTCCGCTAAGATCATTGATAACCAATAAGAATCAAATGTACGCCGATCAAGCCGTAAACGTTTTATTGTCTTTGTATAACAATATTATGAGTCATAAATGGGAGTTCAAAGAAGAAGTTCCGGAGGAACCGGTCGATTTCGATGCGATTTACAGGCGCACCTTCACTCGATCTGAAATGCCGGCGATCTTCGATGGTCTCATTGGTGCCCTGGAAGAAATGGTGACGAGCGGGTTTATCGATAGCATCCGAGCCATCACCGCATTGAAAAAACTGATCGCGACTATCCGTCGCAATGCGAAGGGATCGTATTTCTCCTCGGCTCAAACATGGTTCTATGCCAAGACGGCCTGCCGGCACTTGATATTCAATCTGGGTGAGGAAATTCCAGGCGTTTCCGCGATCGTCAAGACCATCAGGCATCTCATTGAGAATGGTGACGCCGAGTGGCGGAAGGTGCAGGACGAAATGAAGAGCGAAATCAAGAAGGCAACGGAATACGAACTGCCCGTACTCATGGCACCCTCTGCAATTCAGCGGTCTTTGCCCGCCCCAGATGCGATCGTGGAAATAGAAAATCGGGTAACGCCCGAATAATTGTGGTTCTTCTCTTCGGACCCGCCAAGAAGTTTTATTCTTTCCGCCTCGCATACAACCTTTGAGCAAACAATTTCGAGTCACGGCTTTACGCACAACTCGCGCCGCATCCGCTCCCAGTCCTGCAGACGCTGCGCAGGATGGAATTAGGCGCGTTGTGTTCTCTGGTGATCGCGACCTGCTGATCGCGCGAATAACCCTTGATCGCCGGGCATACCTGCCCGGTTTGAAGACGCGGAGCATCCGGCCAAGATGAGCAGGAGCCACGCGCCTCTCACAACTCGCCCTTCTCGGCGGCCTTCGTCCACTCGTCGTCGGTCATCACCGACCGAAGGTCTCCCAATCTTCGCCTTCGGCATCGGCCCGCGGAAAAGGGGACAGGCACGCGCGGAGTACCGGTGAGCCAATCCCGTTTTCGCTCCGGCCCAGGTCTGGTGAAGGCCGTACGCAATCTGACCGTGAGCCGTTCTCCGCATTTTTCGTCGTGCCGCGGCCGCTCCGCGCGCACGGCGAAGCAGATCGATCAGGCCGATTCGCCGGAGAATTCTTTCTACACGAAATCGTCATGTTGTGACCGTTGCGGCTAATAGATATACCGTCAGGCGAGGCCCGAGGGCTAGAAGGCAGCACCAACGGCGTGGGAGCTCCGACTGACATGCGGGAAAGCATCCGAGAGATTGCCGGGGGCCGGACCGGCGAGTTCATGCAACTCCTGACCGGCATCCAGAGCCGCCTCTACGCCTACATCTGCTCGCTGATCGGCGACGCGGCCGGCGCGTCGGATGTGCTCCAGGAGACCAATCTGGTCCTGTGGAACAAGGCCGACGAATACGACACGTCCCGCCCGTTCCACCCCTGGGCCTACCGGATCGCCTATCTCCAGGTTTTGGCATACCGCAAGCGTTGCGTGCGAAGCCGCCTCGTCTTTGACGAGGATTTGATGAGCGAAATCTCCGAGGAATTCTGCCGGCGCGACGAGGATCATGCCCAGCGGCTGGAAGCCCTGGCGGACTGCCTGGAGAAGCTCCCCGGCGCCCGCCGGGACCTGCTCGATCGC
>CALKTZ010000165.1 GCA_937997355.1 uncultured Planctomycetales bacterium
GCTGGCCTTCGGTTTCGTCCTCGCCATTCTGCTGGGCGGATTCCTTCACGAGTCACTCTTCGGCGGCAAGATCCTCAGCCCCGCCGACGTGCTCCTCGTCGAGGCCAGCTTCCAGACCACCGAGGATGCCGATTACGAGCCCGCGAACCGACTCCTCATGGACCCTGTTCTCCAATTCCAACCCTGGTTGGAGTTGAACCGCGCGGAGATCCGACAGGGACGGCTCCCCTTATGGAATCCATACGTCGGCTGTGGGGCTCCTCATCTGGCGAATGGGCAGAGTGCGGTCTTCGATCCGTTCAATTTCATCGCATACCTCTGGATCGTCCCCGACGCCCTCGGCTGGATGGCCGCGTCCCGCCTCTGGATCGCGGGTCTGGGCATGTTCTTGTTGGCTCGTTGGTGGGGGCTCGGCATTTGGGGGAGATGGTTCGCCGGGCTCGTTTTCCCCTTTTCCGGCTTCCTCATCGTCTGGCTGCTCTATCCCGTCACTCCGGTGGCGATCTGGATGCCCTGGCTGTTCCTGGCTAGCGATCGGGTGCTGCACCGCCCCGATGGCGTCAGAATCGTCCTGGTCGCGATCATCACGGCACTCATCATCTTCGGGGGACACGTCCAAACCGGAGCCCACGTTCTTCTGGCGGCGGGCCTTTTCGTCTTGTGGAGAGGCTGGCAGCGTCGCTTCGGTTCAGGGCTCCTCGCCTGGGCGGGGGGCATTTGCCTGGGGCTTGCTCTCGCCGCGGTTCAAATACTTCCCCTGGCTGAATATCTCTCCAAGAGTCCCGTCTGGCAGGATCGTCAGCGCGAACTCGTCTCGTGGTGGAGACCGGCAAAACCGAGGATTCTGGATATCCTCTGCACCCCACTCCCTTATGTCTACGGAAGCCAGCGTCGGGATCACCCGAATCTGGCCCGGGCTCTGGGAGTCCATAACCTCAACGAGTCGTCCGGAGGATTCGCCGGCCTTCCGACCTTGATCTTGCTCGTTCCGCTCAGCTGGACGATTCTGAGGCGAAAAACCGGAACGGGACGAGAAAATTCCTCGGATCGCCCGGATGTCATCCCTTTCCTATTCGGCCTGGCAGCCATCGGATTTCTCGGGGCGTATCGGCTACCCCCCGTCGATAATGTCCTGCGACTCCTGCCCGTCCTGAACGTCACAGACAATCGTCGACTTGGACTTTGGATGGCGTTTGCCTTCCCGCTGCTCGGCGGGATCGGGCTGGACGGCCTGCGCGGCGGTACAACACCGGGCAAGCGATGGGCCTGGATGACGGTCCTCGGAGCGGCGGCCCTTTTCGCGGCGGGGGGGGCGATCCTGGCGATGGAGCCCGCGTTGCGCCAACGCGCGGAAGCTCATTATCGGGCGGCGGCCGATCAAAAAGCGGCCTCGGACCCCGATGCTTATCGCCGCCTCGCCGATCGTCGCGTACGGGCCACGATCGCATTCCTGCCCCGTTACTATGCCGAGACGGGATGCGGGCTGCTGATCCTCGCGGGCCTGATGGCAATTTCCCGGCGCCGCCCGGCCTCGATTCGATGGATATCCGCCTCGATTTTTCTGCTGACGCTGGCCGATCTCGCTCGTTTCGGCATCGGACTGAATCCCTCCATCGGGCGCGAGATCCAGAATTTCGAGCCCCCCGTCATCGCCTCCTTGCGCCGAGAGTTGAAGCCCGGGGAGAGAGTTCTGGGCATCGGAGATGAACTCCCTCCCAATGTCCTCATGCGCTTCGGCCTCTGCGACCCGAGGAACTACGACTCGGTCGAGCTCTCGCGAAACCTCGAATGGATGTCGCCTCTTTACAAGGCCAGCGACGCCCAATCCGAGGCGTTGACGAGCCGCCGGACGATCGATTGGCAGGGGGTTGCCCGCGCCCGCGACCATCTCGAACAGGCCGGGGTCGCGGCGGTCGTCGGTGCCGCCCCTCCCCCCCCAGGGTTGTTCGAAAAGGCCGAAAAAACCGGCAAACTTTGGACCGTCAGGCTCAATCCTATGCCCTGGGCCGCCTGGGATTCGGGGCGACGCATCACCGATTTCGCGCGCGATTGCGGGCGGATCAAGATTCAGGTCGAAGCCGATCATGAAGAGCGTTTGATCGTCCGAGAGATGTGGGACGACGGATGGAAAGCGACCATCGACGGATCACCAACAATGATTTCACCGCACTCCAGCACGTTTATGGAAATTATCATCCCTCGTTATTCTCATGAGATGATTCTTGAATTCAAACCGCGCGGCGTGAGGCACGGTTTGATCGTCTCGGCGGTCGCCGGAATCCTGACCGCGGCGATACTCGCCTTGACAAGAATCCCGCGTTATTGAATTCCTGGATAGAGGTTATCAAAGGCTTGGACGGAGCCAGGCCAACGGGGTAGAATCGATTCGTATTCGACTCCTGGACCTTTCGACTCACCGGATGTACTCACCGAGGGACGAGACGCTGATGGTCCACTTCACGTGCGATCTCTGCGGAAAGGATTTGACCACGACCCGGGAAGGGCGTTACGTGGTCAAGATCGAGGCCTATCCCGGATTCGACCCGACCGAGATCAGGGAGGATGACCTTGAGGATGACCCCATGGAAGTGATCTCTCAGATCCTTCAACGCGATGAGGCCATCGACTCGCAGGATCACGCCAATCCCACCCACAAGGGGTTCCGCTTCGATCTCTGCCCGAGCTGCCACCGCAAGTTCGTGAACGATCCCCTCAACAAGGACGCCATCCGCACCGTCGATTTCAGCAAGAATTGATGAACGCCGTCGCGTCGAAGGATCGAGAGTCCGGACCTTGGCTCTTCCTTCAACGACCGCCGAAATCCCGACTTCAATCCCGGATCGGCATCGAAGGAAAACGGCAGAGGGGCAGGTTCCTGCCCCTTTCCCGAGCGTCTTGAATAACCTCGCGATCCAGCACAGCGCAAGACACAGTCACTGCCGCGAGGGATCAATAGGCGGCATGCCTCAAGGCAGGCTGATCGCGTCTAATTCATGAGCCGCGGGTCAGTTACCGCGCGATGATCAGAATAAAATTCGTGAGGCCGGAGACCGCGAGGAGGACCGCCAGAGTCGCGATGATCATGTGCCGGCTGTTGACGTAGCCCGCCATCTCGACCATCTCGCTCTCGCTCGGCCCGCGCTCGACTTCCGAGGATTCACCGGCGGAGAGCGAAGCCAATGAATCGGCGGCCTGGCCGGCGATCATCGGGCTTTCGCCACGGATGAGGCACTTGAGATCCAGGATCAGATCGTCGGGATTGGCATAACGGTTCTCGCGATTCTTGGCCATCATCGTCTCGACGACCATCCCGAGCCCGCTCGACAGGTTTGCATTGAGGTGATCGGGAGGGACGAAGGCCACGTTGGGATCGACGTGCTTCTTCATCACCTCGTTGGGGGTCTCGCCGCTATAGGGGACTTTCCCCGTCACCATGTGATACAGGGTGGCGCCGAGGCTGTAGATATCCGCCCGGATGTCGATATTCGTCTGGCCGCGCACCTGCTCGGGGCTGATGTAATACGGCGTGCCGATCGCCATGCCCGCCTCGGCCAGCCCCCATTTGTAATCGTCGGTCAGCCGCGCGAGCCCCAGGTCGGCGAGTTTGACATTCCCTTCCTTGGTCAGGATGACGTTTTCGGGCTTGATGTCTCGATGGATCAGCCCCCGCTCATGGGCGTGCTTCAGCGCCTCCGCGACCGCCATCACGATCCGAATGGCCTCCTTTTCCTCGTAGAATTCGTCGCGGTCGAGGACGTCCTTGATGGTCATCCCCTCGACATATTCCATGACGAAATAATAGTGGCCATTGACCTCGCCGGCATCGATCGCGTTGACGACATTGTTGTGCGACAACCGCGCGGCGATCTTGGCTTCCCGCTCGAAGCGTTTGATGTATTCCTTATTTTGGGCGAGGGTGTCGAGCAAAATCTTGATCGCAACGAGGCGATCCACACTCAACTGCTTCGCCTTGAAGACGAGCCCCATCGAGCCCTTGCCGAGGCGTTCGAGCACCTGGTAGCCCGGGATTTCGAATTTCTTGCTGGTATCTCCCACCCCCTCATGGAGCAGGCGGTTCGCCTGGCCCCTCGTGAGCACCTTGGCCTCGATCATGATTTCGAGGAGGCCTTTCGTCGGGGTATCCTTGGGCGTGGATACGGCCAGCTTGGCGCGATGCTGCTTGCAGGCCTCGATTTCCTGGGCCGTGGCGAGTCCGCGGCGCAGGATCGATCGCTCCAGATTCAGTTCTTCGACGCCTGATAATCCCCGAGGGTCGCGTGCCTGAGGATTGGAATCGACCGAAGCGGCCATGAAGCCCTTTCTCCAGGAGACTGTGGCCGACATGACGCCCACAGAGCCGACAGAACTACCGGCATATCCCCAACTGCAAATCCATCGAATGTCGTGAAATGTTACGCCGGGCGTGGCAACGTCGACCACTTCTGCTCCGCGCCGCTCGAAACTATGGGCACGGAAGGTGGTTGTCAACGGATTTCCGCCCAAACTTGCTGCTTGCGTCGCTCCAAGTCGATCGCCGCGGTGCAAGGCGGGCGGATCGATACTTGAGCGTTCCACATCCGGCGGATATCATGCCATTCCGACTATTCTACATTTTACGGCGCTCGGCCAGGTTAGTGACTATACCCGGCCAGGGCGGCCACGATTGCTCGCTTGAAGTATCACCGCGGCGGAGGAAGCCTTGCTCAAGATCGGCGTCATTGAGGGAGATGGAGTTGGGCCGGAAGTCATTCGCGAAAGCTTGGCCGTACTGGCCGATGTCGCCCGGCTGGAAAAATTCTCGTACGAGCTCATTTCTTTCGATCTGGGGGGCGAGCGTTATCTCCGCACATCGGAAGTGCTCCCCGCCACGGCCATCGAGAATCTCCGCAAATGCGACGTGATCTTGCTGGGGGCCGTGGGCCATCCCGGCGTTCCCCCGGGGATTCTCGAGAAGGGGATCTTGCTCAAACTTCGGTTTGATTTCCAGCAATATATCAATCTCCGGCCGGTCCGCCTCTACGAAGGGATCGCGACCCCGATCCGGGACAAGGGCCCTTCGGACATCGACATGGTCGTCGTCCGCGAGAATAACGAAGACCTCTACGTCGGAGCCGGCGGCTTCACCCGGAAAGGGACGCCCGAGGAGGTCGCCATCCAAACCTCGGTGAACACGCGGGCCGGGGTTGAACGCTGCATCCGCTACGCCTTCGAACTTGCCAGAAAGCGAAAGAGCCACGGCAATTTCAATGGATTGAGCGACATGGATCGGAAGCAAGGCTTCGTGCGGCAGGTCACGATGGTGGCCAAGACGAACGTTCTAACTTTCGCGCACGACCTCTGGATGCGCACATTCACCGAAGTCTCGCGTGAATACCCCGAGATCAAGGCCGACTATCAGCACGTGGACGCTTGCTGCATGCGCATGGTCGTCAGCCCCGAGCGATTCGACGTGATCGTCACGACCAACATGTTCGGCGACATCATCACGGACCTCGGCGCCGTCCTCCAGGGAGGGATGGGCCTCGCCGCGTCCGGGAATCTGAACCCCGATCGGACCGCGCCGAGCATGTTCGAGCCAGTCCACGGGTCCGCCCCCGACATCGCCGGCAAGGGGATCGCCAATCCCGTCGCCGCGGTCCTCTCCCTGGCCATGATGCTCGACCACGTAAATCTGCCCAACGCGGGCGATCGGGTTCGCAAAGCCGTCTCCAAAGTCCTCGAAGCACCGTCTCCCAAGACACCAGACCTTGGCGGAGCTGCAACTACAAGCGAAATGGGCCGCGCCATTCGGGATGCACTGAATACGTAACTCGTCGATCGGCCTGGGGGATTCTCCTCGATCTCCCGGGCCTCCCCGTGAGGCGCTCAATTTCGCGGTTGGTTGGCCGCTCGGTTCGGGTCGTGACCCGAAGGAGTGCCCCCGGCGATGAGTTTAGCCAACGGTCATGCCCTCGATGGAAGTGTGCTCGTCCTCAATCGATTTTACATGGCGATCCAGGTCATTTCGGCCCGGAGAGCCTTCTGCCTCCTCTTCAAGGATCTTGCGGAAGTCGTCACGATCGATGAAGGCCAATACTCAACCTTCAATTTTGAGAGTTGGCGAGAGGTCTCCGAGGCCCGCGCGATGTTCAAGGGGCCGGACGACGATTTTATTCGAACGGTTCATTTCGAAATTCAGGTCCCCCGCATCATCCGCCTCCTGACCTTCGAGCGAACCCCCCGTCAGAAGGTCAAATTCAATCGGCGGAACATCTTCGCCCGAGATTCCAATCGTTGCCAGTACTGCGGCAAAAAGTGCGCGACGAGCGAACTCAGCCTCGATCATGTCGTCCCAAGGAGCCGGGGAGGACAGGCGACCTGGGTCAATATCGTGTGTGCCTGCGTCAAATGCAACGTGCGAAAGGGGGGCCGCACTCCCTGGGAAGCGGGCATTAAATTAATCAAGGAGCCGATCGAACCCAAGACGAGTCCGGTCGTCAGCCTCAAGCTTTCTCATCGCAAATACCGGAGCTGGAAGACTTTCCTCGACAATGCCTACTGGTCGGTCGAGCTTCAATAGACTCAATCCCTATCATGCAACAACCGATGGAATTCAACGGCCTCATCGTGTAAGCTATCTCTAGGACAATCGTCGGCTGCTCAAAACGAAGATCCATTCGTACGGATAACGAGGAAGACTCATGCGCCGATCCTGGAAATTCCAATCATCGAGCTCGGGCTTCACGCTGATCGAATTGCTCGTCGTGATCGCGATCATCGGCGTGCTGGTCGCCTTACTTCTTCCCGCAGTGCAGTCGGCGCGCGAAGCAGCCCGCCGCGCCCAGTGCCAGAACAATCTTAAGCAACTGGGCATCGCCGCCCACGAGTACCACGACACGTACAATTCCTTCCCGGGTGGTTGGTATTGCATCCCCGCCGTTTATGACTCGATGAACAACCTCATCTCGGGAGATGCGAATTGCGCGACCCCCGGCACGCCCTATCAGAACTATATGTGGAATGGGGTCATCGGCCTGTTCAACAACATTGAACAAACCAATCTCTGGAATGAGATGAACGTCAATTTCTTCCCCACCGATCCGACCAATAGCACGAGCGTGCGCCGGACAATCAGCACCCTCATCTGCCCTTCCAACCCCAGGACTTCATCGAACACGAGCAACCAAACCAATGCCAGCCTGGCGACGAGATTGGCGGCCTCCGACTATCGATTCAACATGGCCGCGGGCATGATCACGGCCCTCACCGACCTCTGTCCGACTCTCGACCCCGCGAATCCATATTGCAACCTCTACGACAACGGGATGGGTTATCAGAATTCCGCGGTTAGCATGGCGGACGTGGCCGACGGGACGTCAAATACCCTTTTCATCGGTGAATCCCTCACCTTCCAGGGTACTTGGTGGAACGCCCAGTATTGCTGCGTCCGAACCAACCTCGACCGCACCATCAACAAGCCGATCGTCTACCAAAATACGACCTCAAGCACCTACTGGATGAGCAAGCATCCGGGGGTTGTGGTCTTCTTGAACTGCGACGGCAGTAATCGAATTGTGAGTCAGACGATCAACAAGACCGTCCTGAACAAGATGATGACCCGCGCCGGCGGCGAAACCGTCTCGTCGGATGAAATGCGCTGAGTGTTTTCCCTTCCTCGTCGTCCAATCTCAACCAGTCCGATCTGATCAAAGTTCGAGGATCGGAGGCCAAAGGCTCCGATCCTCGAACTTGACACGAAGTCCCTCGTCGCTTAAACGTTAAACAAAGGTCGTATTTTAGATCGGCGAGGCGCGAACAGCACCATTCATCATCACGCAACGGCGCGAGAGGCACCCGTGTCAAAAGGGGTTTGGACTTTCGCCGAACGACGGGCCATTCCACTCATCCAGGCCTGGAGTGTGAGGGTTCTTTTCCTTCTCTCCCTGGGCGACCTCGGAAATGCCTTCGCTCAGCCTCTGCCGTCGCTGGGTCATCTTGAACTGACTCCCTCGCGCATCACCCTTCAAAATTCGTCCGACCGACAACAAATCGTGGTCACGTTTGTCGCCGCCGACGGTTCGACTTCGGACGCGACGTCCCAATCCCAATTCGAAATCCTGCCGGCATCGATCGCGACCATCAGCAAGTCGGGAGTTGTCACCCCGGTCCGAGCAGGAACGGCAACGGTTGCAATCAAATTTCGGGAATGGTCCGTGTCGATCCCCTTGACGGTGACAGCCGATCCGAAACGATCTCCGATCAGCTACCGCAATGACGTTGCTCCTATTCTCTCCAAGGCCGGTTGCAACATGGGGGCCTGTCACGGCAATCTCAACGGCAAGGGGGGCTTTCGCCTCAGCCTGCGAGGAGACGACCCCGACTTCGATCTCATCTCCTTGACTCGCGATCAGTTCGGCCGACGCATAAACTCCTCGGCTCCGGGATTGAGCCTGATCTTGCTGAAGCCGACCGGTCAACTCCCTCACGAAGGGGGAGTCCGGTTTTCCGCCGACTCGACCGAGGCCGAGATGTTGAATCGGTGGATCGCGGAGGGAATTCAGGATGATCGCTCGACCGCCCGTCGACCGACCCGTATCCGGGTCTTCCCTTCGGATCGCATCCAGCAAGTGGTTCACTTCTCGCAGCAACTTAGCGTGATCGCGGAATTCGACGACGGCACAGCGCGAGACGTTACCCGCCAGGCCTCGTTCGAAGTCAGCGATCCGACCCGCGCCGAGGTCAGTTCGGATGGGCTGGTCCAGGCATACGGCCCGACCGAGACCACCATTGGAGTGCGATTCCTGGGCGTGCGTGCCGTGAGCCGGCTCGCCTTCCTGGCCGATCGCCCGAATTTCGTCTGGCAGAATCCCCCCTCGAAGAATTTGGTGGACGAGCATGTCTTCGCGAAGCTCAAGGCGTTGAAAATCAACCCGTCCCCGCTCGCGAGCGATCCCGTTTTCCTTCGGCGAATCTACCTGGATCTCATCGGCCGGCTCCCCGATCCGTCGGAATCCCAGGCCTTCCTGAAGGATCAGGATCCGACAAAACGATCGAAGCTCGTCGACAAGCTGATCGATCGTCCCGAGTTCGCCGACTTCTGGGCGCTCAAGTGGGCAGACCTGCTGCGTAACGAAGAAAAAGTGATGGGAGACAAGGGGGTCTGGATCTTCCATCGCTGGCTGCGCGACCAGTTCGCGGCCGATGTCCCGCTCGATGTGATGGCGAGGCGGATTGTCTCGACGAAGGGCTCCACCTGGCGCAACCCGGCATCAAGCTTCCACCGGACCAATCGCGATCCCATGACGGCCGCCGAAACCTTGAGCCAGGTCTTCCTGGGAATTCGGCTCCAATGCGCCCGCTGTCATAACCATCCATTCGATGTTTGGACGCAGGATAACTATTACGGCCTGGCCGCCTACTTCGCCAACGTCTCCCGGAAGCAGATCACCAATATCCGCCGCGACCGACTCGATAAACACGAAATCAATGGTGACGAGTTCGTGTATCTGAAGGGACGCCCACGCATCGCCAATCCGAGGACCGGGCAGCGCATCGGTCCTCAGCCTCCCTACGGAACAGGTACTCCGGCGCCGGAAGATGTCGACGCGCTCGACGACCTGGGAGAATGGCTCACCGTTAACAATGCCCAGTTCGAAAGGAATCTGGCCAATCGGGTCTGGTTTCA
>CALKTZ010000166.1 GCA_937997355.1 uncultured Planctomycetales bacterium
AGCCCGCCAACAACGCCGAGCGGCAGTATGTGCTGACGCACGCGGTCGCCGCGCAAGCGAGCGAACTGCACAATGACCCGCAGGCGCTCCAGGAATGGAGGACGCTGGAAGCGAGCCTCAAGCCCGACGACCCCGAAGAGCGACCATGGCATTTGCTCGCGAGAAAGCGGGCGGATGACCTCGACCGCCGGATCAAGGATCGTCGAGAACAGGTGATCAGGCAGCTCAAGCAGGTGGAGAATTACTATCAGGGGGGGCAACCCATGAGGGCTGCAACCCTCCACGCCAAGCTCGTCGACGAATACGGCCAGAACGCCGAGCTCGCCGATCTCTTCCCGCCGGCGAACGATCCTTCCGCGACTCCCGAGGCATCTTCTGCCCCATCAAATCCGAATGTCCCGCCCCCGAAACCCCCTTCCGCCGAGAAAGCGCCCGCGGGGACGGAACAACCCAAGGCCCAGCCGTCTCCGATCGAGGCATCTCCGAAGGCGGAAGCCGTCCCCAAGGCGAATTGATGAATCGCAAGCATGAATGAGCCTGCTTGAGCACGGTGGATATTTCCGGAATTCGCCGATTTTTTTGTGACCGACCTGGCATGGAAAACGCTCTAAACAGACGCCGTTCGTCGGAGAATGCCGCGTCGAACCTCAAAATGGCCCTCCGTATTTTTGCTTCCAACGCGAAGATTCGGATTTACGTAGGTAACCATTGAGCCCTGATTGACGGGATCATGTCCGACGGATACTCTTGATTTTGCCCATCTTGATGAAGAGGCGGCTCCCGTCTGTTCGCCTCGAACTACTCCCGTACCAAGGCCGCACATGGCCTCGAGGTTGGTAATGCCTCAGTCTCGCGTTCGCTTCATCGGTAGCCGAGAACTGCACCGCGATCTCCCGAAAGTCCTGGAAAACCTGGAAAATCCGAATGCTCGTTACGTCCTGACGATCCACAGCAAGCCCAAGGCCGTGCTGATCGGCGCCGAGGCATTTCTGGATATTCTCCGAGGCATCTGCCCGCAGGATCGCCTCCTCGCATTGCAGCTCGGGGCCCTGGTCCAGGGGCTCGAAGGGACGGGAAGTTCGACCGAGGTTCCCGTCGTTGAACTCGAGGATGAGTTGGTGACCGTTTAAGCGCCATCCGTCTTCACTTCCCGAGCGATTGGCATTCGCCTGAATCGAGCCAGGCCGAGACGGCGGAATCAGCCTCCGTCCGGCCCAAGGGCGGGAGTTGGGCCTGGCTGACGGCCTCACGGGCGATTGCTTTGCTTCGACGATGGCTCGGTCGCGAGCAGGAAAACCAACCGGACCCTCTGCTGCTGGGCCGCCGCGACGGACCCGGCTGCGCCAGCCCTCGATGAACCCGACAAGGGAATGAAGGCCGATCCCGCGGGGCGGGCCGGGCATGGTGCGATTCCATGCGCGCCGGACGACTGGCGATCCGACCGATCCGCTCCGACGGATGGGCTCGCTTGCCCGGCATCTCGACAAGTCCATGACAATCAAGACTCGCCAAGCTCGCCAGGTCGAACAACCCATCGAATTTCCTCCAAGGATCGGGATTCCGAGAAACCTCGGTTCGGGATTCCGAGTCGTCTCCGGATTCATGAAATAATCGATGTGATGAAAAATCCTCGTTCCGTGATGGAATGGGCCGATCGCCCATCGAGGGTTCGACTATGCCCGGGATTTGCTCGATAGGGCCGGCGGGCATTTCCGGATCTCGCGGCGTCTCGGCTTGCAAATCGGCGGCGGTCCGGGCGATGATTTGAGAGTAAATCCCCATTCTCGCGGCTTTTGTGATTCCATGATCCCTTCTGATAGGAACCAGGATCCAACGAGAATGGATCTTGGAAAAACCTTCGAATGTTGTCGGCCGTCATGAGTTCGGGAGCCGACGCCGCGACCCTGGCGGAATCGACAATCACTCCCCGCATCCTGGACGGGACGAGGGACCATGAGCAGCCCGACCCAAACGAGATGGCCTTCGCAGCGAAAGCTTTCGGCTATTTATGGTATGGCCCTCGGGCTGCTCGTCGCCAACGTCCTGTTCATGGTCTGGAATCTCTATGCGATATCGGACGCGAGCCGGGAGGTCCGCTGGTCTCATGAAACCATCGTGCGCCTCGAGGATATCCGATCCGAGCTGCTGAAGGCGGAGATCGCGGAGGTCGAGTTCGTCTACAGTGGGAAAGAGCGGAATCTCACGCAATTCAATCGTTCGGTGGCGAAGGTCCGCAATTCCCTCAAGGCGCTCTCGGGGCGTCTGCACGACAATCCCACGCGCCGGTCTTATCTGCTGGCCGTGGAGAGGGCCATCGCCGCGGAGACGGCCGAGATCGGGGGCGTGATCGGGGCCCGCAAGGCGGGGGCGCCGGTCGCGATCCTGGACGATCAGCTTCAAGGTCGGATGGACCGGGTCGAGCGCCGAATCGACGCGATGGAGATGGCGGAGACCGAGTATCGCAAGAGCAAGCAAGATGAGAACAACGACTTATTCTGGTCGGCGATCTATGCCTTCGTGGCCGCATCCGCGCTGGACCTGGTCCTGCTCCTCGGGGTGCATTATCTGAGCTACCGGAGCCGCAGGGAGCTGACCCTCAATGCCGAATGGTTCTCGACCACGCTTCGAAGCATCGGCGATGCCGTGATCGCGACCGACGCTTCGGGGCGGATCAGCTTCATGAACGGCGTCGCCGAGGAGCTGACCGGATGGGGCGAGCCGGAAGCGGCGGGGAGGCCCCTGGAGGATGTCTTCGTGATCCTCGAAGAGATGACCCGCGAGCCGGCGATCAGCCCCGTGGGGAGGGTGATCGCCACCGGGGCCATCCAGGGATTGGTCGACCACACCATCCTCATCTCCAGGGGGGGCCTGGAGCGCCCGATCAACGACAGCGCCGCCCCGATCAAGAACCCCGACGGCATGATCCAGGGGGTCGTCATGGTCTTCCGTGACGTGACGCAGGACCGGCTCGCGAGCGCCGAGCGGGAACGGTTCTATCGAGAGCTCGGCGAGCGGGATCGCCGCAAGGACGAGTTCCTCGCGATGCTGGCGCACGAGCTGCGCAACCCGCTGGCCGCGATCGGCTACGCCGTCATGCTCAGCTCGCAGTTCGACACACGCGAGCACCTCGATTTGTCGCTGGACGTGATCCGGCGACAAATGCGCCACCTGTCCCGGCTCATCGACGACCTCCTCGACGTCTCCCGGATCTCCCGGGGGAAGATCGCGCTGAAGCAGGATCGGATCGATGCCGGGGCCAGCCTCGTCAATGCCATCGAGACGGTCCGGCCGCTGATCGACGAGCGGGGCCAGAGCCTCGAGGTTTCCATCGAGCCGGGGGGATTGCCGATCGACGCCGACCCGACGCGGCTCGAGCAGATTTTCGTGAATCTCCTCAACAACGCCGCCAAATACACCGACAACGGGGGGAAGATCAAGGTCGTCGGCCGCAAGGAGGACCATCTCATCACCGTCGTCATCTCCGATACGGGCATCGGCATCGCCCCGGAGAATCTCTCCCAGATGTTCGAGCTTTTCGTCCAGGGAGACCGATCCCTGGCGCGGTCGGAAGGGGGCCTCGGCATCGGCCTCACGGTGGTCAAGAAGCTCGTGGAGATGCACGGCGGGAGTGTCACGGCCCGGAGCGAGGGGATCGGCAAGGGGAGCGAGTTCACGATCAGGCTCCCCGCCGCGGGCTACTCGGAGGATGGAGATTCCGCCCCCCGGCCCGCGTTGCGAGTCCCCGGGCCGACTCGCGTGCTCGTGGTGGACGATAATGTCGACACCGTCCACAATCTCTCGAAATTCCTGAAAATCCTGGGACTCGAGGTCGAGGTGGCTTACAACGGCCATGAGGCGATCGAGAAGGCGAGGCGGAGCCAGCCCGACTATATCCTGCTCGACCTCATCCTGCCGGGGATGGACGGCTATGAAGTGGCCCGATACCTCCGCAAGGAAACGTCTTGCCGCGATGCCGTCATCATCGCCATCACCGGCGGCTCGGGGGATGCCGACCGAAAGCGATGCGAGGCTTCGGGGATCGACCATCACATGCTAAAACCTCTCGATCAGGATATCCTGGTTACCCTGCTTTCGAAGAGCTGAGCGAATCCCCCCGCCTCGGCCGGATCAGAGACCACCGATCGTCCTCGTCCCGGAAGGGTTGCCCATGTTTGATCTCGATGCCATCCAGGAAAGTCTCCGGTCGTTCGGCCTGGACGCCTGGCTCCTCTACGATTTTCGAGGGAATAACCTCCTGGCGCGGCGGGTCCTCGACCTGGACGGCAAGGCCCCGGGCTCTCGCCGCTTCTTCTACATGATCCCGGCCTGGGGAGAACCTCGAAAGCTAGTCCATCGCATCGAGACGGCCGCGCTCGATCATCTCCCCGGCTCCAAGCAGGTCTATCTCCGATGGCAGGAACTGGAGGAAAAGGTCTCGGGGCTTGTCGAGGGATGTCGCCGGATCGCCATGGAATACGCCCCCCGGCTGATGAACCCGTACGTGGCCCGGATTGATGCGGGGGTCGCCGAATTCGTCCGTTCGCTCGGCGTGGAAATCGTCTCGTCGGGGGACCTGGTCCAGCTCTTCGAATCGACGTGGGACGAGCAACAGTGGCGACAGCACCTTGAGGCCGAACGCCACACGCAATCGGCCTTTGACGTGGCCTGGGGGCTGATCGCCGACCGCGTGCGGCGAGGAAGCACGGTTCGCGAGACCGAGGTTCAGAAGGCCATCCTGGACCATTTCGAACGCCATAACCTCACGACCTATAGCCCGCCGAACGTCTCCGTGGGGCCGCACAGCGGAGATCCGCACTACGAGCCGGTCCCCGGTCATGACGCCGAGATCGGCCCGGACGACTTCGTGCTGATCGACCTTTGGGCGAAGGTGAAGGCCGAGCGATCGGTCTACAGCGACCTGACCCGGGTCGGCTATGTCGGCGAGTCGGTCCCCGCCCGTTACGAGGAGATCTTCGCGATCGTCGCCCGCGCCCGGGACGCCGCGATCGCGATCGTTCGCGATGCCTTCGCCGCCGGGCGGCCGATCCAGGGATGGGAGGTCGACGACGCCGCCCGCGACGTGATCGAGGCCGCCGGCTACGGGGCCAACTACATCCACCGGACCGGTCACAACATCGGCCAGGAAGTCCACGGCAACGGCGCGCACATGGACAACCTGGAGACTCACGAAGAACGATTGATCCTCCCCATGACCTGCTTCTCGGTTGAGCCGGGGATCTACTTCGACGACTTCGGCATCCGGAGCGAGATCAACGTTTTCGTCGACGCCGAGAAGAACGTTCATGTCACCGGAGGGCTCCAGGAGCGGGTCGTCCCGATCCTGGCGATGAATCGATCGTGAGCGGAGGACGGGAGCGATCGGTTGAGGTGGCGAGATCCATGGCCGAGAAAACGGGCGAGCGGTCGCCCCTTTCGAAGCGAGGACGAGGCCGCCTGGATCGCTTGACGACGGGGCGTCTCGCCCTGCTCCTGGGGGGCTTCGCCGGCCTCCTGGTCGTCCTGACGCTTGGAGGCCCCGGCCTGACGATCGACGAGCCGCTCGATGTTCGGCCGGGGCGGAACTACCTGTCGCTCCTGCGAGCACACGGCTGGCGATTCTTCTCGGAAGAGGTCGTCGAGCGAACCTACCGCGACAATGCGGAGCATCCGCCATTGGGGCGCTGGCTGCTGGGGATCGCCTCGACCCTCGGGGAGCCGTTCCAGGCCCAGCTCGGCGATGGCGATCCGACCGGCCTGTATGTGGGGGCGGGACGATTGGCCCCGGCGGCAGCCTTCGCGTTGACCGTCGGGCTGGTGGTGGCGGTGGCCGGCCGTCGAGGGGGCCGGGCGGCCGGTTGCGCGGCGGGGATCGCCCTGCTCTTGATGCCTCGGGTGTTTGCCCATGCTCACCTGGCAGCGCTCGATACCTTCATCATGTTCTTCTGGACCCTCGCCCTGGTCGTCGGAAATCGGGCGATCTCCTCTCGGCGCCCCGCGTGGGCCGGGGCCGGTGCCGGCCTGTTCTGGGGCCTGGCCCTCCTCACGAAGATTCACGCCTGGTTGCTCCCGCCTCCGCTGGGGGCCTGGGTGCTCTTGCGAATGGGCGCACGCCGGGGGGGGATCTTCCTGATCTCCTGGACGTGTGCGGGGCTCGGACTCTTCTGGATCGGCTGGCCCTGGCTCTGGTTCAAGACATGGTCGAGGCTGGGGGACTATCTGGGGACGACCGGAGCATCGAGGGCTGTCATCCATGCACTCTATTTCGGCCAGGTCTACGCCGATCGCGATCTTCCCTGGCATTACCCCTGGTTCTACTTCGCGGTGACGGTCCCCATCGGGCTTCATCTGCTGGGGATTGTCGGGACGGTGCGCGCCTGGCGAGGTCGAAAGGTCGATCCCTTCCCCCTCCTGCTTCTGGGTTCGATCGGTCTTTTCCTCCTGCTCTTCAGCACCCGGACGCCGGTTTATGATGGTGAACGGTTGTTCCTAAACGTTTTTCCCGCGTGGGCGATCCTGATCGGCCTGGGTTTCGGAGCGATCTGGGGAACCTGGCCTCGGCTTTCGGCGCGGGGGGTGTTGCTGGCGTTCCTGTTCGTACAGGGCTATGGGATGGTTACCCTCCACCCTTTCGGCCTGAGCTATTACAACGCCCTGGTCGGCGGACTCCCCGGCGCGGAGCGGCTGGGGCTGGAACTGACCTACTGGAACGATCCGGTTGACCGGGTTTTGCTGGATCGGCTTGCCGCGGAGATGGCACCGAAAGAGACGGCATCGCTGGCCCCGACCCTTTATCCGGGGCAAGGGATCATGACCACCACGGCCCCCCTGGCGCGACGGGATGTGATCCTCCAGGACCAGGAAGGGGCGGATCGCTCGGAATGGGTCGTCGTCAGCCGCCGCGAAGCGTACTGGCAGCCGAGCTTGCGGAAACGAATCGAGGTCGGCGACGGCCGTCTTGTCCTAACGCGTTCCAGGCAAGGAGTTTGGCTCTCGGCAATCTGGCATTTCCCGGTTCCACCGAAAATTGCGAAACGAACCCAATTTCCTGGCAGACTTCCGAAAGATGTCCCCTGAAATGACAAAACCGTGAAGGGACCACTGGCAGTCTTTTGAACAATCCGTAAGATACTTTCAGAATGAATTGAACGAAATTCGGGGCTGCGTATGTCCGAGCTGACTCATTTTGACCAGGGGGGCGCGAGCCGGATGGTCGACGTCTCGGAGAAGACGCCGACGGTCCGGACGGCGCGCGCCAGCGGGCAAGTCCGAATGAAGCCGGAGACGCTGGCCCTGGTGATGGACCGAGGCATGGCGAAGGGGGATGTCCTCGAAGTCGCTCGGCTGGCCGGGATCATGGCGGCCAAGCGGACGGGGGATCTGATCCCGCTCTGCCATCCCTTGGGTTTGGATGCCGTGGAGCTGGCCCTGGCTCCCCTCGATCGGAAAACGATCGGGATCGAGGCGACCGTGAAGGTGAATGGTCGAACCGGGGTGGAGATGGAAGCCTTGACCGCCGTCAGCGTCGCCGCGCTCACCATCTATGACATGTGCAAGGGAGTCGACCGGGATCTGGAGATTGGGCAGATCCGGCTCGAAGAAAAGACCGGAGGCCGCCGGGGAACCTACCGTCGCTCCGAATCGGTGCAGCGGGAGACTCCGGGCTCGAACTGAGCCGGACGTCTCGAAGAATGAAGGGGACCGGCTCCGGCCGGGTACCGCGAACGGCCTCGATCGGAGGCCGTTCCAGAGATCTTGAAAGGGACGCGGAATGTCGTCGACACCCACGATCGAGGCCAAGGAGCCGCCTCTCAATCTAGCCGACCTCTACGCGCCGATCGCGTCCGGACTGGTCGAGGCCGAGCGGATCTTCCAGCTCGAACTGGGTAGTCACTTCCCGTTCGTCCAGCAACTGGTCGATCATTGTGCCGATTTCCACGGGAAGCGGCTCCGGCCGGCCCTCGTGCTCCTCACCAGCAAGGCTTGCGGCGGCATCAATGCGTCGCATCCGGTGCTGGCGGCCGTCGTCGAGATGATCCATACGGCCACCCTGGTTCACGACGACATCCTCGACGAAGCGGTCGTCCGCCGCCATGCCGCCACCGTGAATGCGGAGTGGGGGAACGAGACGGCCGTCCTCCTGGGGGACTACCTCTTCACCCACGCGTTCCACCTTGCGGCCTCGCTCGAATCGACCCTGGCCTGCCGCTGGATCGGACACGCCACCAACCTGGTCTGCGAAGGGGAGATGCAGCAGGTCCACCATCGCGGCAATCTCGATCTCGACGAAGCAGCCTACTTCACCATCATCGAAGGGAAGACCGCCGAGTTGACCGCCGTCTCCTGCCGGCTCGGCGCCCATTACGCCGGAGCGAAGTCCGAAGTCGTCGAGGCGATGGAGCAATATGGACGGTCCCTGGGGATCGCCTTCCAGATCGCCGACGACGTGCTCGACATCTGGGGCGAGGAGCGGACGACCGGCAAGAGCCTGGGGACCGACCTCGAAAAGAAGAAGATGACGCTGCCGATCATCCGGATGCTCGGCACGGCCAACCGGGAAACCGCCTCGAAGATCCGAGGGATTCTCGACGATGGCGACCCAGCCCTCCGCCGCCAACTCCGGCCCTATCTCGAACAGTCGGGCGCCCTCGAATATTCCTGGCAACGGGCCCGCCAATATGTGGAGCAGGCACTCCGCTCACTGGATATGCTGGCCCCTTCGGAAACCAGGGAAGTGCTCCGAGTCATGGCGCAATACGTGATGCGGCGGGTTTCTTAAGACCCTTAAGAAACCATGACCGGATCATCCAGCATCTGAGCAGCTCCGCGATCAACGGGGTGAGTTTCTTAAGATCCTTAAGAAACGACCTGCCGAAACTACCTTTCCGATCGTCTCGTTGGCCTAAATTTGAACGGTTTCTTAAGGATCTTAAGAAACTCAAGCGGCGTTCCCTTTATCGCCAGCAAACCTTAAGTCCTGGCTGGCAGAAAGGTTGCAGGTTTCTCGTGGGCGACAAAGACCTTCCGGCCTCCTTCCATCCTGGAAGGAGGCCGGAAGGGGTAGTCCGGTGGGTCTCAGGTTCTCAGGATGTTGGTGACGCCGTTGGTGTAGACCGATCCCTTGAAGATGGCCCCGGCCGTGCCGCCGCCGAAGGCCCGTTTCGTGAACTTGCCGCCGGGCATGTAGATGAGCCGGAGGGTTCCCTCGCCGATGGCCCCCGTGAAGGTCCCGCCGCTGCTGTCGGCGACGGTCCAGGTGAAGCGGGTGATCCGTCCATGACGATCGACCGAGGACGGATCTCCCACGAGGTTGAGGTCCAACTCGTTGCCGGTGTTGCCGACGTCCTTCACGATCAGGGCGGCCAGTCCGGTCGCCGGCTGGGCGACATCTTTGTAGGAGAAGTAGCCGAGCTGGAGATCGGCGTGGAGGAACATGTTGGAGTTGCCGCCGCCAAACATGTAGGTTTGCGAAGACTGATCGGTGAATCGTCCGGGGCCGGTGGTGAAATCCCCCTTGAACCGGGCGGTGAAAGTCTGTCGCATCTGCTCGCGACGCGTGGGGGTGCCGTTGCTCGGGTCGAGCGAAGCCAGGGCCGAGGCGATCGATGCCGCCTTGGTCGCGGGTGCGGCCAGGAGAGTCGGCGTCGTCAGCACCTCGCGGACTTCCAGCCGTTCCATCCGGGGATTGAACAGGCGTTTGGGCTTCGGGACATCCTTGCGCCGAGTCATCGCCTTACCTCATGAACGAACAGGACAGGTGGCGAACCCACTCCCACGCCGGGTCGCGGCGGATTGTGCGTTCCCGATCCGGATCGAGCCGGTTGCATCCCGCGGCTCGATCGATGGTTTCTATCGGATTCTTCGATCGGATCGAAACAGCCGGATCGGCCAATCCGCAAGGAGCGGCAGGCAGGATAGGTTCAACTTGACGAATCGGAGCAATCGTCAAGATTTGCCGCGGCGAAAGACTTTGGTGCGCAACACATCGTCTAGGAACAAGAGGAAGAAGCTGATGATGAGCCCCGCTTTGCCGTAGGTCGAGGTTGATTCCGAGTAGATCGCTTGGGCTGAAAAAAAGAGAGCAAGGAGCAGGACCATCCTCCAGGGCCGCAGCCTCCAGCCCTGGCGAAAGATCGTCCCGAAGATGCGTCGGCCGTCGCGGAAGGCTCGGAGCTTGCTGACTCCTCCGCCGACCCTCGGGTAATACGGGACCGGGATCTCGACGACCCGGTATCCCAGGCCGATCGCCTCACTGGCCAGCTCGGTCTCGACCTCGAAGCCTCCTTTTCGCAACCGGACCGAGTCGCGAAACCGCTTGTTGAAGGCCCGGTAGCCCGAGAGGAGATCGCCGGCCGGGGCGCCGATCAGGAGCGCGAAGGCGAACCGGATCAGGATGTTGCCGAGCCCCCGGACGGGGGCCATCGCCTTCTCCCCCTCGACCGGCCGCCGGGCGCCGACCGTCATGTCGGCCTCCCCCGCGAGGATCGGCCCGATCAGGGCTTGGGCCGAGGCGGCCGGATAGGTGCCGTCGCCATCCGTGAGGACCACGACGTCGGCGTCTTTCAAGGTCGCAAAGGCGGCCTGGACCGCATGCCCTTTCCCCTGGGCGGGGACATCGACAACCCGTACCCCCAGGCCCCGTGCGATGTCCCCGGTGCCGTCGGTCGAGTTGTTGTCGAAGACGACGATCTCGGCGGTCGGGAGGGCGGCGCGATACTGTTCGATCACGAAGGCGATCGCCGCCGCCTCGTTGTAGCAAGGGATGGCGACGGCGATCCTGGGGGCGCTGGGTTCGGTTGCGTGGGTCGTCACAACAGGGTCTTTGGTTGGTGCATCCGAGGTCGGGCCGGGTTTGAGAGAAACCATCCGGCCCGGCGGGCAGTCGAAGAAGAAACGACTTCCGACCTGGTTCGTTCGACGTCACTGAGTCGGGAGGCTCGCTTCCCCCGCGCTGAAGGAGAGGGGCTTGGAGGTCGCGAAGGTCGAAACCAGCTTCGGCGGCCCTGTCTTCCCTACCGCGGAAACTCGGATCAGCAGCCAGGACGGCCCCTGGGGGAGATCCACCTCGATCCCCTTCGGCTCGGCCCCTTCGGCCCGGGGGGGGACGGAACCCGCCGACTTTCCGCCCAGCCACACGTCCAGCTTCGCCTGGGAATCCAGGATCAGCGTGGCCTTCTGCGGGACCGGCGAAAGGACCGGAGGGTAGACGGAGGCGACCGAGTTGGCAGCGGCCGAGAGGAGGGCCGGCAGGTCGGCGAGCGGAGAGGCGTTCCCCGCGGTGACCCGGCCGTGCGGCCGGAACGGGGTGCGCAGGTCGGCGATCCCCTCGGCGTTGGCGTTGAGGCGTCGCCAGTTGTGCTTGGTTCCCGATTGCGAGGTAATCGACGTTTCCAGATTGATCGCGGCGGCAGGATCGAGTGCCTGCGCCCCGGCGGCTTCCATGAGCGGCCCGACCACGTGATATTGCCCGACGATGCTCACCGGCTCCCGGAGCGTGGTCAGGTAGGTGAGCAGGTTCACGAGGTCGGTGTCGGTCATCCCCTGGGCGAGCCCTTCGGGCATGAGCGAAAGGTCGCTCACCTTGCGTTCTTCGATGTCCGAGGGGAGCAATGTGAAGAGCTTGCCGACGGAGTCCTTGATCACGACCCGATCGGGGGTATCCTCGACGGCCAGGCCGGTGATGACCCGCCCGTCGGTCGTGACGACGATCTGTGAGCGGTAGTTGTAGCCGATCGCGGCGCTCGGGTTGAGGATTGAGCGGAGAAGCTCCTCACGGCCGTACTTGACGCCGATCGTCGAGAGGTCGGGGCCGACCCATTCCCCCTTTCCGCGGACGCGGTGGCAGCGGATGCACCCGGTGGACCCCGATCGGAAGAAGACCGCCTCACCCTGAGCGGCGTCGCCGTCTCGACGGATCAGGTCGCGGATCGGCGGCAGTTCTCGCCCGTCGGCCGACTTGGGAAGGGGGAGGAGTTTGGCCGCCTGTTCTCTCACGTCTCGCTCACTGGAGGAGTGCAGGACGGTCATCGCCTCGATCTTGAGCTCCTCGGGGAGACGTTTTTCGCCCACGATCGCCAGGATCGCCTGGCCCCCTCCCTTGACGAGCGAGAGGGTCCGCAGCGCCTCGCGGCGGACTCCCAGCGGATAGTCCTTGGCAAAGAGAATTGCCGCCAGGTCGTTCCGAGAGACCTGGGTTTTGGGGAGCGATCGGACGGCGGCCTCGGCGACCGGATCGGGAGCCGCCTTCCCTCGGCTATCGGCGATCAGGCCGTCCAGGAACTTGCGGCGGTTGGGCGTGACGACGTTGGCGAAAGCGTTGACGGCGGCGACTCGAACTTCCTCCGAATCGCGGTTCGAGATGGCAAACGCGCGGAAGCGGTCGATATAGCGCGGGTCTCGCGTGGCCGCCGCCATGGCCATCCCCTCGACGCGGGTCTGGGGCAAGGCCAGGGCACGGCTGATGGCACGCTCGACCGCCGGATGATTCCGGGCCGAGTTCCAGTCCCCCCCGAGCTTGGCCGCGAGGGTGGCCAGGAAACGGCGGCGGCGGAGCGGGTCGGTCACCTTCATCCCGGCTTCCGCCACGAGGGGAGCGGCCTCCGGGAAGCTGAGTTGGCGGAGGATCTCGTCGCTCGCCTCCTGAAGCTCGGGAGCGTTCAGGTGATGCAGGACCCTGGCCAGCAACGGCAGGACCTCCGGCCGATGCAGCCGCCAGGCGAGCCCCAGATTCTTGCTCAGGGGGGTGGCGGGAAGTTCTTTCTCGCCGATTGCGATGAAGGCTTCGTTGCGATCGGCCGGGAAGTATGGAGGCAAAGCGACGTGATCATCTCGGCCGGTGACTTCGAGGTCGCCGAGGTCGCCGAACAGGGTCCCGTCGAGGAGGCTCGCCAGGTATTCGCTCTCGCGCGTTTCGATTGCCAGGCCGATCGCTTCGAGATACCAGCGGTCGTTGCCGTCCCAGGAGGCGGCCAGCTTCTTGAGGGCGTCACCCACCTTCTCGGTCGGCAGGGTCCGGAACGCCAGGATCAACTCGCGGCGGACGCCCGGATCGGGATCATCGATGAGCTTGAGCAGCACGTCGAGATGCTTCAGCGCGGGGGCCGGGAGCTTCGCCTCCGGTTTGGTGTATTCGACCTTGCCGTTTTCCCGGCAGTCTCGGCCGAGAATGCGGACGGCCTGCTCCCGCAGCCGCGGGTCGCCCTGGCGGTTCGGCCCGCTCAACGCCTCGATCGCGACTGCGTCTCCCTTGATCCCGTGCCAGACCCAGAGGGCGCGGGCGCGATGGAGCGGGTCTTCGCCCCGCAGCGCGAGGTCGGCGACGGCTTTCGTCGTCGCCTCATCCTTGTCCTTGCCCCGTTCGATCAGGAGTCGTCGCGCGGCGTCCTGCGAGGCGATCACCGGGCTCTTGAGGGCCGCGATCAGGCCATCCACGGTGGAGAAGTCCACTTTCGGCCGGTGAGCCTTGTGCCCCTTGGGGGCGACCCGATAGATCCGGCCGGTCGTCTGATCGCGGAAACCATGACCGCCGACCGCCGAGTCGTACCAGTCGGCGACGAAGACCGAGCCATCGGGGGCCGAGGCGGCGTCGACCGGCCGGAACCAGGGGTCGTCGCTCCCGAGCAGGACCTTGTACTCGGCCCGGAAGGCGGCGCCGTGTCGCTCCAGGGGGATGAAATTGACCTGCCGGGTCCCGGCGTCGACTTCGAAGACGGCGCCTTGATATTCCTTCGGCAGCAGGCCCCCTTCATAGACCATGATCCCGCAAGGGCTGCCGTTGCCGGTGCCGACGATCTTCGGCACGATTCCCGGCACGTCCTCCCCCCAGTGCCTCGGGCTCCCCGGGGTCCGATAGCCGTAGTGGCCGCCGTCCATCGCCCAGATCACGCGGCAGCCTCGATTGCCGTCGTCGTCGTTGTCGCTGGTGAAGATGTTGCCGAACGAGTTCAGGCTGGTCTCGTAATTATTCCGCTGCCGATCGCAGATCACCTCGAACTCGGTCCCGTCGCGATTGACGCGCAAGGTGTTGGCGAGCTGATCCGACGAGACATGACGCCCCCCCTTGTCGTGGACATCGAAGTTCTGAGCACGCTCGGACTTATCCGGCTGGACCGAGCAGCAGCCGTCGCCGTGGGTGAAATAGAGCTTGCCGTCGAGTCCGAGGGTCATCCCGTGGACGCCGTGATC
>CALKTZ010000167.1 GCA_937997355.1 uncultured Planctomycetales bacterium
CGCGATCGATGTTCAGGACGAGCCGGTCCTCGGAAATGCGTTGGGTGTCTTCGATCGGCCGGGCCGAGCTGGCCTTGGGGAGTCGGATCTTCTGATCGTAGTTCTCGGAGCTGAAGTTGATCACCAGCATGAAGAAGGTGATCAGCTGGAACACGACGTCCAGGAGCGGCGTCAGATTCGGCTCGGCGCGGAGTTCGGAAGTGACGGAACCTGCCATCGATAGCCCTTCAACGGGGACTCGGCTTGCGTTCAGGCCGCCTTGCTCGGTTTTGCGGCCGCCATGAGCGCGTTGATCGTCCGGTCGGCCACCTTATTGGCCTCCAGGGTGATCTGGGCGATTCGGTTTCGGAAGAAGGCGAAGAAGAAGATCGCCGGGACCGCCAGCGAGATCCCTTCCAGCGTGATGAAGAGGGCCGTCGAGATCCCCTCGGCGACCTTCTCGGGACGAGGCTGCGCGCCGGCCGCCGTGGCAATTTCCTGAAAGCTCAGGATCATCCCCCAGATCGTCCCGACCAGGCCGATCATCGGTCCCAGGGTGCCGATGATCGCCAGATAGCTGATCTTCATCTCCATCGCGGAGACGATTTCGTCGGACATCGCCTGCATCGATTCCCTGGCTTCCGCGCGGCCGTTCGGGATGCCGGCGATCCCGGTCCGGACGAGCCGCGCGAGGAAGGAGTCGCTCTCCTTGCAAGCGTCGTAGGCTTCCTGGAACTTCTTATCCTTGATCGCCGTTTCCAGCCGGTCGACGAGTTGAGGCGGGACCGCCTCGCCGACCCGAAATTCCATGAAGAGCCGGATCACGAGGGCCGTGAAGTAGACCGAGAGGCAGAGCAAGAAGAGCCCGATCACCCCCGAGGCCCGGATGGCCCACATGAGCATGCTTTCCGGCTTCGGTGGAGTGGTCTCGGCCGGGGCCGCGGGTGCGCCGGCCTGCTCCTTGGACGGTTCGCCTTCGGCCGCCGGCGCGGGGGCGGCGACGGGTTGCGCCGGTGCCGCGGCAGGGGCCTGGACCGGCGCGGGGGCGGGAGCAGGCTGAGCAGCTGCCGGGGCGGGAGCGGGGGCCTGGGCGTGCGCCGGCCTCCGATCAAGCTGAGTGCTCGCGATAGCCGCCAGGAGAACGAGCGACAACCAGACGGCTCGACCATGATCTCGGTCGCCGGGAAGACACAGAAGACGCCCCATCGAAGAGTTCTCCACCGGCATCTCAACCGAACGACTTGAATGGCCGACCAACCGGCCGCGACGACCGTAATTCGTGACCGGATTTGAGCCGATTCGGGAGGCGTATTCCTCGATCATTCGCCGCGCGGACGCACAACGCACGAGTGAACCTCTCCCGATGGATTCACTATCGGCCCCGGGCCGATTGGTGTCAACACCCCGACGGATTTCGCCGAGCGTTCTCGAACCGGCCTTCGAGAAACCACCTCTCTTCTTGCAGTCGAAGGATTTGCGTCGAGGGCGCAAAAGAATCCCAAGCCGAGCGCAGGCACTCGGCATTGTTCCAAAGCTCAATGTAAACTTGATTGGAGGAGGATGCCGAGGCAATCCATCCGGGAGAACCGATGCGATGCGTCAACCTTCATCGAGAAGTCGCCACGGAACGGTCGCGCTCGTGGCGGCGACCCTGGCCATCCCGGCGCAGATCCTGTCACTCTGTTTCCTGGGCGAAGCACTGGGGCCATTCAGGCGGCCAATCGTCGACGGGCGTCCCGCGATGGGGCTCACCCCACACCCGCCCTATCAACTGGCAGGGGTTTGGTTGGTTCTCGGCGTCCTGCTTATTCTCGTCGCCATCGTTTGCTGGGCAGCCGCCGCCTGGCGGGGCTTGGCCATGCCGCGACTCCGACTGATCATCCTGCTCGTGGCAAACCTGATCCTGGCCATGCTCATCCCTTGAAACAGGGCTTAATTGATTTTGGGAGTGCGATCTTCGCCAATTCCTGGAACTCAAGACGACGAGAGATCACAGCAGCACATCCCTGACGGACTTGCCGACCGGCTCCGAACCGGAAATGATAAGTAGAGCGCGTTTCACGGAGGGAACGAACCGGTTTGCCGCAGGCCGTTCAAGCCCGGCATGATTTGGTAATCCAGGGCGAAGGGTCCGGCGATGTGTAGCATCCCAATCGTTTTGACGTGTTTCTGTCTCGGCTGGGTCGAGCCTCCTGTCGACGAGGTTCAGGGTGCCGAGACTCCGGGGATGGCCGCCGCGTTCGACGTCGTCGCTTCCCTCGAAACGGTCTTGGCGGACGCCATCGCACGCGCCGAGCCTTCGGTTGTGGCGATCGCGCGCGATAAGGCAGAGGACAACCCGGAGAATGTGACCCTGGCCGTGCGCGGCCGTTCACGCAAGCGGATCGTCGATCGGCCCAACAGCCTCCAACTCGACTCACCGAGCGAGAAGGTGTCGTCCGATTACGGGTCGGGGATTGTCATCGGCGATCGGGGGGAGATCTTGACGGCGTTTCATGTCGTCCGAGGGGCGAGCACCCTGCTGGTACGCGCGGCGGGCCGTCAGGAGTTCGAGGCGGAGGTGATCGCTGCCGATCCCCGTTCCGACCTGGCCGTCATCGTCCCGTGGACCCGGCCGGGGGTCCCCCCTCCCAGGCTCAAGCCGATCGCGATCGGAGATGCCTTGAAGCTCCGGAAAGGAAACTTCCTGATCGCGCTGGGGAATCCGTTCAATGCCGCGAGGGATGGTCAGGTTTCGGCTTCCTGGGGAATCCTGTCCAACTTCGCCCGAAAAATCGAACCCGAGCGGACGAACTGGGGGGCCGCGACGCAGCTTCTCTTGCACCACTATCCCATCCTGCTCCAGCTCGACTCCAAGCTCAATTTGGGGATGAGCGGCGGCGCGGTGATCAACATGAGAGGCGAGCTGGTCGGGCTGACAACCACGGCGCACAGTCCGGCGGGTTTTGACTTGCAGGCCGGTTACGCCATCCCGATCGATCGCATCGGCAAGCGGATCATCGATCTCTTGAAGCAGGGCAAGGAGGTCGAATACGGCCTGCTCGGCATTTCCGCGTCGGACGGCACCAACAAAGTCACCCATGTCCAGCCCAACTCGCCGGCCGGCGACGGGCAGCTTCAGGTTGGCGACGACCTCGTCGGGGTGAATGGAATCCCGATCTCCAACTTCGATGGGCTGATCCTCGCGGTGAATTCGTTCTCGCCGGGCGACGCGATCCGGCTCACGATCAACCGAGACGGGAAGACCCTGGAACGGACGGTGACCCTGGCGAAGTATCCGGTCGAGGGGGAGATCATCGCGACCAATCGGCCGTCGGCCTGGCGCGGGCTCCGCGTCGATTACATCAGCCTGAATTATCGAGGCGCCGATTCGGCGTTGAACGGCAAATTGACGCGAGGGGTCATCGTCTCCTCGGTCGAGGAGGGGACCCCCGCGGCGGCTTCCGGTCTCAAGAAGGGCCAGATCATCGTGAAGGTCGAAGATCAAGCGGTCGACAAGCCGCGGCAATTCGAGGAGGCGGTGTCGAACAAGACGGGCCAGGTCTCGCTGCTCACCGATCAGGGACCCGTGACCGTCCAGGCCGGCTCGAAACGTTGAGCAAGCCGCACCACGCCGCCCTAACGCAGCTTAATGGTCCGAGAAGCTTCGAGGGATTTCCCGAGAGGCACATTCGCGCCGAGGAACCCGTGCTCGGCGGGTATCCTCAGCTTGTTCCAAAGGCGCGAGTCGGCGACAATAGGCCGTTGCGCGCAAGT
>CALKTZ010000168.1 GCA_937997355.1 uncultured Planctomycetales bacterium
GAGCCGATATTGACGGTGCTCGCCGCATTGGTGGTGATATTGACGGCCTGATTGTTGCCGAGGATATTCACCGTACTGCCGTCGTCGGAGCCGGTTTCGATGTTCAGGGTTCCCAGGGACCCCGTGTCATTGACGGTGACGGTGTCCACCCCCCCCTGGCCGAAGATGTTTGTAATGACGGAATCGGCCGTGCTGTCCACGGTGATGGTGTTGTTGCCGTTGGTGCCGAGGGTATTCTCGGCATACAGATTCAGCGTGCCGATGCCGGCGTAGGTCAGGCCGCCGAATTCAGCCCGGCTGGTGACCTCGGTCGAGGTGATGGTGTAAGAGTCGTTGAAGTCGGCCGACGAGTCGTCGAGCGTGACGACGTCGGTGCCGCTCGCGCCGCCGTTGACGACCACGGGCCCCGAGAGGTTGTCGAGGCCGTTGGTCAGGCCGGAGTTGCTCAGCAAGAACGTGTTCTCGTTGGCGCCGCCGTTGATGGTGGTCGTCGTGCCCTGCTGCGTGCCGTTGATGTTGTAGGTAACTCCGGCGAGGCCGGCGGTGCCGCCGTCGATGTTGAGGTCGGTCACGCCTACGCCGAACTTGATGGCCGCGGCGGAGAGGCCGGTGAGCTGATAGGGGGCATTCGCGTCGGCTGAGAGGAGGTCGAGGGTTGCCTCCTCGTTCACCGTGTCGGCGGAATCGTCGACGTTGACGGTGGTTTCGCCGGCCGCGCTACTCGAGTAGATCGCGAGGGGGCTGGCGATTGCGAGGAGCCCGACGTTGCCCACGTTGACCGTGCTCGTGGAAGTGCCCGTGATGACGGACACCGGCTCGGGGCTGTTACCGAGGCCGGTCCTGGTGGAAATGACGTTGTAAATGTTGTCGGCGACCGACGAGCCCTTGAAGGTGATTCCCCCCTGAATCGCGTTGGTATTGACCAGGTTGACAGTGAAGCCCGGGCCGGAGAGGGAGCCAATGGCTGACGCGGTGTTGATCACGTAGGGGGAGACGTTGCTCGCGAGGGTCGTCCCGGCGCTGTCGTCCACGGTCAATGTGTTGCTTGTATTGGCGGCGGCAGTCACATTGAAGGTGCCGAGGGCCGTGCTCGCGGCGCCGTCCGCGGTGCCGAGCTGGAACGACGATCCATCCCCCGTCGAGAGGGTGGTGTTCACGGTGAGCAGGGCGTCGAGCGGGACCGTGTTGCCGCCCCAGTCGCCGTCAAACGCGCCGCCGTTGACGCTATGAAGCAGCAATCCACCGAGCGGCTGGAAAATCAGGGAGTCGGTGGCGGCGGTGCCGGTCGCCGTGGCAACCTTCGTGACCGGATCATAGGAGAATGTGTAGGAAAGCAACGTCCGATCTTCAAGGCACTCAAGCCCTTTCAACACCGAAACTTTGCGTCGACGATCCAGATGAGGCCGACGTCCGGCCGCTTTGCCGTGAGCCGGGGTTTCCTGGCCTTTGAGTCGACGACGGATCGGACCTGAAAACAGTTTCATGATCGAGACTCTCCCAAATAATCTGGATGACCCGCACGAGGCAATATGAGGGGAGGACGTGACTCGGATTTCGACTTAGAAATCTTTGTCAAACATGCCAAGACGATGAAGCGTGCCTATTCAGTGCATCTGCTTTCAATTCGCCATATTATCTATTTTGCCATAGTCTGCAAGGGTTGGCCAGTACATTTAACCTATTTTCCCAGGTCAGTCATTTTTTTACGAAAGGGATGTGTTCTTGAGCAAAGCGCAAGGGGTACCCGAAGAACCGAGACGGTTCTGTCGCGTTGGGACGGAATTCCGGGCTACGAAATGGTGGTCGACCCGAGGTGTGTGAAACTATTTTGGTCGACGAACGGCCTGAAAGAAGTGAAACGGACCGGAATTCCACTTTGGATGATGCGAGATGTAGCGTTTGGCGGGGGTGCAGCGAGATTGGTCTTCAGGAAAGTTTGAGAACGGGTGGGAGTGGAACATCCGGCTGGTGTTGAAATCTCAAGATGGCTGATCGCCCGAAGATGGTCGAGGACTTCGAAAACAGTTGGGTGTGGAAATGGCCGAAGGGACCGGGTCGCGCGATCGCGCGCCCCGGTCCCTTCGGAGTCATGGCCCCCGTGGCTTGGGACCGACATCAATGATTTGGATTGATGAGATACGTGCGGGCGGCTCGAATTCGACTTCGAGCGTCAGGCGCCTTGTTCATCGCCCCGGTGCCGTGCCCGTCTCATGGCCCGGACTCGCAACAGTCCGGTCCCCGTCAGCGCGGACCAGACGATGATCGACAGCGGCTCCGGGATATTTTGCGAGCCATTATCGGTCGAGCCGCCGGAGCCGTTGTTGTTGCCGCCCGTTCCGTTCCCGCCCCCATTGTTCGATTCTGGATTTGCGGTGAGGGTGAAGCCGGAGGTTGGGGTGGTGAGCTTGAGCAGGGAGGGGTCATTTGCGAGGGCGCTGTTCACGTTGAGCGCGAAATGCAGCATCGAATTCGCGGCGAGCCCCGACCCGAAGAAGACGAGGCCGAAGTCTTGCTGGGTTTGTCCGTTGTTGACCGTGTCTTGTTTGAGCGCGACGACGAGCTGGCTGGCGTCGAATCCGGTCGAGTCGGAGAGGATGGTCAGCGGGCTCCCCTCGGAGCCGTCGGCGAGTTTCGGGGGGACGATCAGTCCGGGGGCGGAGACGGTGGCCACGATCTGAGGCTGGGTGATATCCTCCGGAGGGATCGGCAATCCGGTGGTCGTCGAGAGGGTGTAGGTGATCGTGTCGGCTTGAGAGAGAGTCGGCCGTGATCCCAGGCCGATCGCCAAGCCAGCCGCCAGCACGGCCAGGAGTGTTGGGCGTCGATGTATCACGGCAAGTATCCTCCATGAACTCTGCATGTGAACTCGGGGTTGAGTGGTTCGTTCTTGCCCAATCCAGAGCCGACGCGGGTCAATCATGGGTTTGATCGATCGGAGAAGATCCATCTGTCTCGTCCGCGCACCGGGTTCGGATTGATCGGCCGGCCGGAGTTTCCTCCGAATGTGTCGATCACGCGTTGCAAGGCGAGGAATCGGTCGCTTGGATTTCGTCGAGACCAATTCCGGGCCTCAAGCCGGGAGAAATGAGGATATCGAGGTGGGATTCAAGGTGCGTTCAACCTCCAGAAGCTTGAGGGCGGCATTCTGCTCCGACATCCGGAAAGGGTCAACCCCAATCGAGCGGCCCTTTTCAGGTTTTCGCCACGCCGATCCGATGGGGCCATCGGCGGAAATGCCCGGCTTTTGCCGATGGTGGAGTGGGATGTCGGGCATAAGTACGAAGTCGATCCACGAATCATCGGTCTCTGATTATTGAGGAGGCGGAGGAAATGAAATCGGGCATTGCCGGCGACCGCGTTCTCGGGGAAACTTGCAAAGAGCGATTGGAATCCGTTTTGTCGTTGCCGAGGTCGAATAGGATGCCCCTCGCGAACGTCTAAGCTCGCAGGGTGGAAGGGATGTTCGAGGTCCATACCGACGTGCAAACTTCCGACGCGATCCTGGTGCGACGAGTGCAAGAGCGGGACGCCTCGGCTCGCGAGGAGTTGTTTCATCGGTATCGATCGGAGGCTTACCGGGTGGCATTCCGCCTCCTCGGCCACGAACAGGACGCCCTCGACGCGGTCCAGGAGGCGATGCTCAAGGCGTTTCTCGCCATCGATCGTTTCGACGGCCGGAGCGAATTCCGAACCTGGCTGCTCCGCATCGTCACCAATGCCGCGCTCGACGGAGGC
>CALKTZ010000169.1 GCA_937997355.1 uncultured Planctomycetales bacterium
GTCAAGAATCGGGTCGGAATCAGGACGCCAGCTTGCTCTCGACATACTTCACGAGCATATCGACCGTGTAGAGATCGCCGATCTTTTCGAGGTCGGGGTTCTCTTCGAACTTCGACAAATCGGCGTAAGGAAGCCGAGCCTTCAGCTCGCTGATCCCCTTCTCCGTCAACTTGCCATCGGCGACCCACTCGGGATCGGCGAGCAAGTTCTCGGGGAAGAGTTCTCCCCGAGGGATCTTGATCCCGAAATTCCGTTCGAGCCGGAACACGATGTCGAGGAAATCGATCGACTCGGCACCCAGATCACCCTGGAGCGTGGCCGTGCGAGTTACCTCATCATCGTCGACGCCCAGCGCATCGACCAGGGTCACTTGAACTTTGTCGTAAATCTCTTGGTATGTTGGCATTGCATCCTCAGGGATAAAGGGATCGTCGCTCTTACCCCTATCCGGCTTCCTTCGGCGAGGGGACGCCGTCGAACTTCAAATAGAATCTCGGATATTCGTCGGCGAAGTTGAGCAGCTAACTTCAGGAAGTTGCGTTTAAGATTGATAATCGGACTGTGTTGCCCGACGCTCGATGATTGTGAAGACGGCCGGGATGCACCGATCGGCGATCATCTTGCTCAAAATCGAAAAACCTTGCAACATCAGCACGCAAGGAATCAGCGATCTGACATGACGTGACAATCGGCCGGTCGACGCGAACCCGCGAGGAATTCCGGAGGAAGGACTCCAGGTTCCGGAGCCATCAAGCGTTAAGTCGACGGCTACGAGTTCAATCATAGAACAGTTGTCAATTGCCGGCGGGATGGGCGACCGCTTCTGGTCGCCGGGCGATGGCGCGTGCCCCGACGGAACCTTTCCGCAAGGTGGCGTAAAGGTCTCTCAACCCGGCAACAATCATCGAATCGGTCGCGTGCAAATCCGGGCTGCGATCGCGTAAGTTGTAACGCGTCAAGGTGAATCGACCCTTGACCATCTCCTGCCCATCGATCGAGCCGACACCTTTGAACGACGTGTCATGCTCATCTTGCGAAACCATCTCGACCCGGAGCTCCAATTGGCGGCCCGGCTCGACGAAGCTGCCGTATTTGATCGTCTTGGCTTGTTTCAAAACAATGATGCTCTTGGCGAAATCCTCCGTTTCGCGGATCAGCCATGCCCCCGCCTGTGTCAGGGCTTCCAACATCAGCACCCCGGGCATCACGGGAAACCCGGGGAAATGATCGCTCAGATATTCTTCCGCGAGTGAAAGATTCTTGACCGCGACCAAGGAACGCCCCGGCTGAACGTCGAGGATTCGATCGATCAACACAAATCGCATGGAAATACCCAGATGCCTTCCTGAGATGGATTCGCAGATTCAGACGTATCGCTGGACGCTGGATCTGAGCCCAGGAGCACGCATGAACCCAGTTCAGGCGTGAAGCTCGAAATTCTACAAAAATCGAGCCCAGCCCGCAAGAACTCGGGTCGAGCGAACGCCATGGG
>CALKTZ010000170.1 GCA_937997355.1 uncultured Planctomycetales bacterium
AAATGCCTGGCATCGAAGAACCCCCCTGTGTCCCCCCTCCGAGAGGGGGGACGTTCTCGCGCTTTCATCGCGGAAAAAAGGGACGGGCAGGCGGAGTACCGTCGAGCCGGTCCCCATTTCCGCCCCGGTTTTCCGAAGCTCGGTCGCACGGTCTGGCTTCGCCTGGCTGCTCATCGCGTTGATCTCGGCCCCCATCTCCCGGGTCCATGCCGGAGCGCCCAGGGCCGCGGACCTCGCGGCCCGTCGCGGGCTCGACTATCTGAAAGGGGCGCAGAAGCCCGACGGCTCGTGGGAGTCGGGCACGTTCGGACGGGCCACGTCGGTCACGTCGCTGGCGGTGCTGGCCTTCCTGGCGGCCGGGCATCTGCCGGGGGTTCCGGGGCCCTATCGCGAGACGATCGAGGGGGGCGTCCGCTACGTGCTGGGCAAGCAGCGGGCGAACGGGATGCTCGTCTCGAATGCCAGCCATGGCCCGATGTATTGCCACGGGATCAGCACCTTGATGCTCGCCGAGGTGGTGGGGACGGCCCCCGACGGCGAACTCGCCCGGGCGTGCCGGATCGGCCTGGGCAAGGCGGTGGGGCTCATCCTCTCGGCCCAGGCGGTCCCCAAGACCCCCGAGCATGCCGGCGGCTGGCGCTATCAGCCGAACAGCCGGGATAGCGACCTCAGCGTCACCGGCTGGCAGGTGGTGGCGCTCCGGGCGGCGAAATCGGCCGGCTGCGGCGTCCCCGCCGAGAGCATCGATCGCGCGGTCGACTACCTCGCTCGGTGCGCGGTCTCCCCCGAGGATGGCGGCGGCTTCGGCTATCAGCCCGGCCAGACCCCCAACAGCCCCCGGACGGGGACCGGCATCCTCGCGCTGGTCCTGTGCGGCCAGCCCGATCGACCCGAGGTCGCCGCGGGGGCCGAGTATCTGCTGAAGCACCCGCCCCGGTGGACCAACGAGTACTTCTTCTACGAGGTCTATTACTGCACCCAGGCGAGCTTCCAGTTGGGGGATCGGATCTTCTCGGCCTATTATCCGAAGCTGGTCGCGATCCTCCTCGAACATCAGGACCGCGACGGCAGTTGGCTCTCGGGAGACCCCAACGACCGCACCGGCGGGCGGGTCTACTGCACGGCCATGGCCGTGCTGGCCCTGGCGGTGGAGTATCGGTATTTGCCGATTTATCAGCGATGAGCATGAACGGGGATCGACGAGGGAATGGGCACTGGCGGCCGGACCCGGGTGGCGGCCGGGGCGTCCGCGCGAATGGCGGCTATTCGGGGCGTCGATTCCTGCTCCTGGCGGGCTTGCTGTTCCTGGCCCTCTGGACGCTGCTCTTCCTGGGATTCCGCCGGTGGCGGTTCCACTATCGCGAACGGGCCGACTACGGGCTGAAGCAGGTCGCCCCGGCGATCGACGGCCTGCTGGATGTCGCGCCGGCCGAGCCGGGCCTCTCCCCGGACGCCTGGAAGGACGCCGTCCGGGACACCCACGCGATGCTCGACACGGTCGTCGGCGCGAACCTGCTCGACCTCGATCGGATGAAGGAGTTGCGGGGCGAGCTGGAATCGCTGGTCGCCCGGAGCAAGGCCCATCCCGAAACGGCCCTCGCGGAACTGGCCTCCCTGTGGGACAGGATGGCCGATCGCGCCGAGTTCCTGCTGGCCGAGAAGGAGCGGCATCCGAGGCCGAAGATCCTGCCCCCTCGGAAGGACCACGGCGGGGAATAGCCGGGGGGGCGCGAAGTCGCTGGCGCGGGGGGCTTCGCCCGATGAATTCGGGGCGACCGTCGGTTGACGAGGCCCCGCGATGTCGGCAATGATGAGTTCCCGACGGTTTCTCCGATCGGCCGGCCGATGAACGAATTGTGTCGGCCCTGGTCGGCTTCCTCCATCTCGCCTTCGGTCCGGCGCGGTCCCGCCGCGAGGGTAATCTCCAACCGATCCGATCCGGTCCGGCGGTGTCGAGCCATGCCATCCGCCCTTCAATTCGCGTGAACGCGAAGCCGGGCCATCGCCGCGATTTGTCTTGAGGATCTTATGTCCGGTACCCTTTTCGACGTCGCGGCCGAGGCCGACGACCCCGCCGATCCGTCGCTCGGCACCTCTCTTGAGACCGAGAATCAATCTCAGCCGCGAGGGGGGCTTTCTCCCCGGCTGTATTCGGTCGTCTGGCGTTGGCATTTCTACGCGGGGCTGATCACCGCGCCGATCCTCTGGCTGGTGACGATCACCGGCGCGCTCTACGTATTCCGGGGCGAATTGACCTCGTGGCGCGACCGGGCGTTGCTGGAGGTCGAGCCGGGATCGTCGCGGATGAGCTACGACAGGCTCCGCGAGATCGCCATCGAGGTGTTGGGGACGAAGGAGCTGGACGGCATGCACGTGCGGCCCGGCGAGGGGCACTCGGTCCGGTTCACGGCGGACGATGCACCTCCGACGGCCGCCAAGGGGGAGCACCATCACCGTCACGTTTACATCGATCCGTACCGGGGGACGGTCCTGGGCTCTCGGGTCGAGGAGGAAGACTTCTTCGCGGTCGTCCTGGAGCTGCACCGCTCGATGCTCATGGGCTGGCCGGGGCGCATCCTCACCGAGCTGGCGACCGGCTGGGCGATCGTCCTCACGGCGACGGGGCTCTATCTGTGGTGGCCGCGCGGCAAGTCGAATGTCGGCGTCTGGGCGCCCCGCATGCGGGGCAAGCTCTATGCCGTGCTGCGCGACTGGCACGCCGTCGGCGGGGCCTATTTCACGGCGTTGATCGCGCTCGTCGCGGGCACGGGGCTGTTCTTCACGCTCGTCTGGGGGACCGGATTCAACAAGACCGCCCAGAAGGCGGGGCACTGGCCGGCGAAGTGGTTCGGGGTCCCGAAATCGGAGCCCCACGCGCCCGGCGCCCCTCCCGCCTCGCTCGACCGGATCGTCGAGGCGGCACTCGCCCGGAGTCGCCCCGACGACGGCCTGGCGATGCGACTCGATGTGAAGCCGGACGACGCCTACAAGGCGTGGCTGATGCGCGACGAGGACAAGAACTCGCTCCGGATGGTCAACGTCGATCAATACTCGGCCAGGACGCTCGACGTCGTCGACAACACGGGGGTCCCGTTCCTCTACAAGGTCCGGCTCTGGGCGGTCTCGATCCACATGGGGCAGATCTTCGGCACCCCGACCAAGATCCTCGCCCTGATCACCACGCTGATCGTCTTCGGCCTCTCGGCGACGGGGGCCTGGATGTGGTGGCGACGCCGCCCCCAAGGACGCGCCGGATTCCCCCGCCGCCCCGCCGCCGGGATCTTGCCGCGCTGGGGATGGGCCATCATCGCCGTGTCCGGGATCGCGATGCCCGTCGTCGGGGCCTCCATCCTCCTGATCCTGCTGCTCGATTTCGCGCTGACGTCCCACCTCGGGCGGTCGGCCAGGCCGCGACCTGCCTAAAATGGCCATACAGCCGCTGTCGGAATTGATAACGGCCGAAGAAATTCGGTATTGTGAAACTTTGTAAATATTGCCAACTTTATTGACGTTGCGACTCAGTCTCAGCTATCCTGGGGCCAAGGTCCCACCAACGATGGAGCACATCACTCACAGCAGCCGCCGACCTCCCATTTGATCCGGCGGCATTGTCGTGAGCCCCTTTATTTCGCATCGAGAAGGTCTTAGCCAATGCGCCGCGTTCGTCCCGGATTTACCCTGATTGAGCTGCTCGTCGTCATCGCGATCATCGCCGTGTTGATCGCGCTCTTGCTC
>CALKTZ010000171.1 GCA_937997355.1 uncultured Planctomycetales bacterium
GGTCCACGACGACGATTCGTTCATCGGCCCAGCCCACGGTTGCCAGACACTCCTCCAGATGATTGGCCTCGTCCCTGGCGACGATCAAGACCGCGAGTCTCGCCCTGGGAGTTTGCTCCGGTGGATTTTCCGCGATCTCGTTGACCGGGCCACATGAAAAAACATGACCAGGCTCCCGCACGCGAACTCCTCGATCGGCCACCGATGGCTGCTGAGACCGCTCTCTTTTAAGAGATGGCATGTTCCACCCCCCGCCTCAAGCAGCTCATGCCGGTCCGGACCGGAAAGTAGACGGCATAGATCACGAGGGCGATCTCAAGCCTTCCGGCCAGTGCCAGTAAAATCCAAAAGTGCCAACGAAGATCGGCATGACCCAAGCCCTGGACCGTTCGTTGCACGATTCGCCGAAAACTTCCTTGGTCGGGCTGCGAACTGTCCGTCCCGTTTTGGATAGTCAATCGCGAGATGGAACCCTTTTCACGATCGAGTGTCTCACCGGCCGCGGATTGGACGACGAACAGATATTTGCCCGAGAGATAAACCATCCCGAGCACGAGCCAGCCAATTTGCCCGGTAGAAACGAAAGAACTCCAGGCGATCGCGCCGTGAAGTGCGACGTCCGCAAGCTCGTCGAGGACATTGTCTAGCCATCGACCGAAGGGAGAGGCTGTCCCTTGAAGCCGTGCGAGGTGGCCATCGGCCGTATCGAGCACGAGGGCGATTGCGAGGGCCGCCGCGACGACGAGACGACTTGCCGGTGAGATTGGCGTTGATGCGACCAGGACGGCCGCGGCGAACATCAAAAGCCCCGCGCCCAGGGTTAACGCATTCGGCCGAATGGGGGTGGCGACGAGTCGCCCGGCGATATTTCGAGCCAGGGGAAACGCCCAGAACCGTCCGATCGGCTGATAGGTTCTCCTGCGAAGGAGTTCGTCATCGGCGCTTTTCACCGATTTCGGGTCATGGAGTCGCCATAAGATGGCGGTTTCCGGGTCTCGGGAGTTCTGGACCGCCTTGCGAAGCTTTCGAGGTTCGTAGAGACGATCGGTTCGCAAAATCAAATCGGCCGAGCTCGGAGGAGAAGTCATAAGTTCAACGGATTCGCGGGGGCAATCATGGAGCAAGCGTCTGATGTCCGGCAGATGCTCTTCATCCGCAAGTATGACGATCCGCGATTTCGGATTCACAAGGTTGAACGCCTGGTCGAGCGTGTGCTTGAGTAGACTTTTGCCCAACACCATTTCCGCGGCGAGCAAGCCATCGGCATTCTGGGGCCGGGCGTCGATGACTACTCGAAGATGGGATGTGGATGGAAGTCTCATCTCTGCCTCTTGAAAGCTTCAGGGAGTGCGTTTGCTCGATCGCGATCCTTGACTCTGCTGAATACTCCTCACCATTGAAATTGCCGAAAGAACGACTCCTGGCGCTTGCTCCAGTTCCCTTGCCCGACCGCCAAGGCCCGACGCGATGAACGAATCTGTTTGAGTCGTTTCAGAGCTTCGAAGCAGGCGATTACAAAATCGTAGCGGCCTTGCGCCATACCGTAGACGATCCGCGCCGGGATCCACGCGAGATGATCAAGAAGTCGCGGGCCGCTCAGGTTCTTCCAGGCGAAGATCAGCGAATTTCTCAGGGCAAGCCGATCGCAGCCGGCCTGCCCGAAGGCTGGGGCGAAGGTTCCGAAGCCACGGTGGTAGGCAACCGATTCGGGAATATAATATCCCCGATACCCGGCCATCCAACCCCGAAACCCGAGGTCGAGATCCTCGATTCGTCCAGGGAAAAAAATAGGGTCGTAACCGCCGATCTCGAGAAATTTCCGACGATCAACGGCCAGGATAGGGCCGGCGGCCGCTGTCAGATCGTTGTTTCGAATTTCTGATTCGTAGCCGGGGACTCGACTCATCCCCTGGATCAAGCCATAGCGGCTTCGAACTCTCGTGCGCATCCCTTCATATTCCCGGCCATCGAATGTCCAGCAGAGGGGGGCCGTGAAGAGAGCGTCGGCCTGTTGCTCGAAGGGGCGATACAAGGGGGACAGAGCATCGAGGGCGAGTTTGATGTCGTTGTTCAACATCAGAACGATCGGCTCATCGAGTCGCTGGAGGACTCGATTGAACGAGGCGAGGCCGTCATTCCTTTCATGGATCAGCCCAATCGAGGGCCAAGTCTGTTCCAGCCAATGGCAAGAATCGTCGCTCGATTCGTTATCGACGACCGAGACGCGACATGGAATGCGGGATCGCCGGGCCGCCTCCACAACCGAAGGAAGACACTCCTCAAGGAGTGCACGGCCATTGTAATTCAAGATCAGCAGATGCGTTCGATCGATGAACAAGGGTTCCATCCCTTGATAGATGTCGATCCTTGACCGATTCTGCTCGTCGGCCGATCAATCCGTGATCAGGCAAGACGGGAACCGCGACATTCCTTGTCAGCTCACCCTCTCAACTTCCGTTACCTTACGGGTAACTGCTTAGGGGGTCAACCCCGGCAGAGAGGTCGGACCGACAGAATCTACGCCGGGGTGCCGACAGGGTCGGGAGCGATCGGCCAGAGTCTGGGTTGATAGCGGATCTCGGCCAGGTGAGGGGTTGCGACGTGGGTTCCCCCTTCCGAATGGCTTTGAAGCAAAGACGCCAAAAGCCCGGTCGTCAAGAGCGTTCGTTCGACCGGATAACTCGGAACTCCGGTGAGCATCATTCGCTCAACGGCGCGGAGCAAATATCCAAAATGGCCGTAATAGCGGCCTTCCTCGAGTTCGAAGATCGTCGCGTCGGCTTCGGATTTGTCGCGACGACGCCCCGCGAATCCAAATATGGGGCCAAGCCCCTCGAACATTCCGACGGCTGCGTCCAGGCCGTCCTCATATCGGATTTTCCACAGAGTGCCGCGGTTGGCGGTCGCCGACGATTCGATCTGAAATTGGGCTCCATGGCGATTCCGATACAACGAATTCAGAAGATCGCGCGTCTCGACATCCTCTTTTAAGGCTTGATCGAGCAACGGACCCGATAGGCTTTGCACGGCGGCAACCCCGGTCTCCCCCCCCTTGCGACGCTCGACCATGCATTGCAGGGTCTCGATAGCGTGGAAGCCGTAAGCATCGAGGCCGCCATAGCCCGCACCAACAGCTCTGGTCAGTTCGGTGCCGATCGGATACTCGAACTGGGGGTGACGCCAGGCCACCGGGAGTGAGGAGCCCGCCATCAGCGGAATCCCCTCGTGCCTGGCAACGTCATACATCCATCTCGCCATGAGCCAGTCGTAGGAGAGATGTTTGTCGTTGAAGACAGGAACTCGGCCCTTCAAGAGTCGGAAGGCATCAACAATCCCTTCGAAGAGACGACGTCTGGGATAGAGCTGTTGGTTCCGGCCATTCAGGGGATACTGACCGTGTTCGCCGATCAGCAAGACCCCATCGACGGCAACCCGACTTCCGCCGAGGCCGATCGCTCCCTTGATGGTGGGGTAAATCGGGACCTGATGCCGGCGACAATAGTCCCGGCACAGGTCGATTTTGTCTGGAAATTGATCGGCGTAGATGGCCGCCAATTTCAACTGGAATGGATGCTCATGTCCCCATCGCTCGGGTTCCAGAATTCGCGAGAGCAGCACGTCCGCATGGCTCAGTTTCCGCCATTCGGTGATGACCGCCGCGACTCGCTTCGGGGCTTGATCGCTCATGCTCATGCTTTGGGCTTGTAAATGGTGCCGCTCACCGACTCGATGAGCTTCTTCGTCGCGCGAATCCCTTCCGGCTCGCTCAGGCGGCCCCCTTCGTATTCGATGCCGACATAACCGTTGTAACCCGCGTCGGTGACGATCTTGAGGATTCGGGCGTAATCAAGCTCACTTTCCTGGCCGTCGGGGTTGAAGTCATGGCTCTTGGCGGAAACCCCCTTCGCATAGGGCATGAGCCGGGCGATCGCGTCGTAGACGTCGATCGTGTAGCTCTTCTTGTCGGGGGTCCGCGGGAAGTTGCCGAAATCGGGCAAGGTCCCGAAGCCCGGCTTACCGACGGCCTTGATCAATGCGACGAGCGAATTGGGATCGCTCGACGCGCCGCCGTGGTTCTCGCAGATGACGTGGATCTTGTGGGCGTCGGCGTATTCGACCAGCGATGTACACGCCTCGGCCAGCTCGCTCAGATCGGTTGGTGAATAAGTTTTTCCGGTGTTGATTCGGATCGCATGGCAGCCCAGGGAGACGGCGGCGTCCACCCATTTCTTGTGGTTCTCGACGGCCTTCAGGCGGACGGCCTTCTCCTTGGAACTCAAGTCCCCTTCGCCATCGATCATGATGAGGACGCATGCGACCCCAACATCATTCGCCCGTTTCTTCAACTCGCGAAGATAATCCGAGTCGTGAGCCTTGTCCTTGAAGAACTGATTGACGAATTCGACGGCCTCGATGCCATAGTCTTCGCGAGCGACCCTCGGGAAGTCGAGGTTCGTCAATTTTTTGGAGAACAGGGCACGATGCAGCGACCATTCGGCGAGCGAAATCTTGAAGTTGCCGATCGGCCCTTCCTTCGGCTGTCCGCTGATTTCCGCGGCACCAGCAATCCGAATGCCGCTACCGGCAAGGGCACCCGCGGCGAGAGTCTGTTTCAGGAAAGAGCGACGATTCGGGTTGCCAACTGAGTTCAGCATCGATGTTCTCCTGATGTCTTTGGGCCGATCGAAAGGTGGGGAGATGGACCTTTTATTCAATCAATCGTAGGCAATCGATTGTCGATCAAGAATTGATTTGAGCGCATTGGCGGCATCGCCGAAGCGTTCCGGGCCTGTGAATCCGTAAGACTTCTCGGCCACGACCAGATGAGGCTCAAGCACACAGAAGCCTTCGTAGCCCCACGAGGCCGCATCCTGCAAGAGTTCCGGGATCAATCCATCCCCTTCGCCGGCCGGCACGTTCACTTCCTTTTTCGCGTCATAATCCTTCACATGAAAATGCTTGGCCCAGGGGAGGAGCAGCGTCCAGGCTTCCCTGACCGGCTGCCCGCATTCCACGTAATTGGCGGGATCGAACGCATGGACGAGGCTCGGAGAGTTGACCGATCCGAGGATGTCGTGAACCCGAGCCGCCGTGTCCCCGTAAATTCCCTTCTCATTTTCCAGGAGCAGGGTGATTCCACGGTCTGCGGCGCGTTGTGCCAATTCGCTCATGCGGCGGAGGACTTCTTCACGATGCGTTTCCGGATTCTCTCTCGCGGGCATGTAGAAACTGAAGATCCGGATTCGTGGCGCACGGTAAAAATCCGCCAGATCCATGGCAAGCGTGAAGCGATCGAGATGAGCCTCGAACGGGTCCGTGATCTGGATCTTGCCGATCGGCGAACCGATCGCGCTCAGGCCGAACCCGTGCGAATCGAGCAGGATGCGAAAGTCCTCATGCTGCGCCGGGGAGAGATCGAGGACATTGGTACCGTGGATCGCTCGGAATTCGATATGCTTGATGCCGTGCCGAGATAAGACGTCGATCTGCTCGACGGGATCAGGAGAAATCTCATCGGCGAAGGCGCTGAGGCTAATCATCGAGCCCGATCCTGATACGGTTGCAAAGTGTTGGGATTCGAGAGGAGTGCATCATAAACGGCGCTGCGAAAAACCGCCAGCGCTCGGTGGCCAGACCCTCGTTCACAAGGTACGATGCCTGGGCCGTTCTGGTCATCCTCATCTCACCGCCCATAACGGGGGCCGAACAAGCCATGTGGTTGTATCTGGTGCGACTGCTCATTTATTGGATGGCCATCTTCGTGTCCTGCTTCGCCGTCACCGAGGTTGCGCAGGACCAACTCTATGACGAGGTCACTCCTCGGGCCGGGCTGAAAATTTCGATCGGTGCTCTGCTCCTGGCCATTCTGATGGTCTTCCTGCCGCCATCCTACGAGACGATGTTCACGTCCGACATCGCCTGGACGTTGCTCCATCTGATTGCCTGGTTCGGCGTGTTCACGCTGATCTTTCAGTTCCACCCGCCCCACGCCCTCGGGCTGTCGATCGCGACGTTCTTTCTGATTTCCGGGTTCGCGACGATGGGCGTCGAGAGCATCGTCAGGCCAAGCTCTCGGCCTGTCACTACGCCCACCAAGGCCAACATCCCGGCCGTTCGCCAGTCCCTGGCGCCGAAGGCCCCGCCACTCTCCACGGGGAAGGTTCCGGAAAAGGCCAAGTGATCGAGGACTTGAGGCCGGGACGTGCATCAACGACCGAAATTGAAAATGCTCCTCGAATGAGGGAAGGGATCAACCAGGAGAGTTGATCCGTTGGCGGATTGGCCTGCCCAAATAAAATTCGGGAGCGGTTTACCCGCAATAACGCTCGATGGCTGAGCCGAGCCCCTTGGCAAGCTGGTCGGAAGCCTCGATCGCATTCGAATGCAGAGTCCAGAAGTCCTTGACGGCCGTCGGGCGATTCCAGATCGCTCGGAACGCCGCGCCGACCTGGAAGCTCAGGGATCGATTGAGCATCGCGACGATCTCGGCCGGAAGCTCGGCGGCCGCATCGTCGCTGATGGTCCGGATCGACAAAAATCCATGCCCCTGGGACTGACAAACCTCGGCGACAGCCGAGGTTTCCATGTCGACGAGGTCGGCACCGAACCTTGTTCGGAGATCGGCTTTCTCGGCGGCCGTCCGGGCAATTGCGTCGACCGTGAGCAGGCGGAGGTTCGATGAGGCGTCTGAAGGGGCTTCGTGGGTATCGAGAAGCGCGACGGGAAAGCGATTGCCATCGAGGTCCAGGATCTCACTCGGGTAAATGAGTTGACCTCGCGTGAATCCCGGATTCAGCCCCCCCGCAAACCCGGCGGAGATGATCAGATTTGGACGATGTCCCGCGATCAAGATTTGAGTGGCGATTCGGGCCGCGGACCTTCCGGCGCCCGAGTAGACGACCGCGACGACCTTGTTGCCGAACTCCCCTTCGATGATTGTCGAGGCGGCCGTTTTGTACTTCCTGACCTTTTTCAGCCGATCGACAAAGAAGCCGAGTTCGAGGGGGAGCGCGGCGACGATTCCAACATCCGCCGGAATCGGCGCCGGGGCCGTATAAGGGGGCGACGCATTCGGATTGCTTGCTCGGTGGCCCATGAATTCGGAGAAGATTCTCCGCTCACATCAATTGCCATTTGATCATTTTGAAGGTGTCGCCCAGGCGCTGGTTGACCCCCAGCGCGGCCGACGCTTCATAACCCACATGGACCATGCAGTTTTCACATCGCGGGTCTTTTCCATAACCGTAATCTTCCCACTTCGTATCGTTCAAGAGGTTCTCGAATGACGCGTGGTGAATGTCGGTGATCAGGTAGCATGGGCCTTTCCAGCCCTTGATGTTCCGGGTCGGGTTTGCCCAGGCCGTGCAGCTCATCTCTCGCTTGCCCTGGAGGAATTCGAGATAGACCGGCGAGGAATTGAACCGGTACTTCCGGAACATGGCATCGGCCGCGCGGAACTTGGTTTTGATATCATCCCGCGACATGAAGATTTCTTTGACATCAACGGCCGAATAGCTGTACGCCGGAGAAATCAAGAAGCCGTCGACCCCCAAGGTGGTGAGATAGGCGAAGAGCGTTTCAAGCTCCGCCATGTCTGTTTCCTTGTAGACGGTGGTGTTGCTGCAAACCAGGAATCCACGCTCCTTGGCGACCTTGATCCCTTCGATCGCCTCGTCGAAGACCCCTTTCCGCTCGACGGCGATATCGTGATTCTCTCGCATGCCATCCAGATGGATGTTGAAGAAGAAGGTGCTCGAAGGCTTGAACTCGTCGATCTTCTTGCGGGTGAACATCCCGTTCGTGCAGAGATAGACGACCTTTTTCCGTTCCTGGATTTTGGCCACGAGTTCGCCGATGCCCGGGTAGATCATCGGCTCGCCGCCGCAGATCGACACCACCGGGGCGCCGCATTCGTCCACGGCGTCGAGGCATTCCTGGATCGAGATTTTTTGCTT
>CALKTZ010000172.1 GCA_937997355.1 uncultured Planctomycetales bacterium
GGGCTTTTCGGCTGGCACGCGACGATCCTCCCGCACATCGACCGGCAGCCGCTCCACAACGCGATCAACTTCCAGGTCGGCAACGCCGACCGCTGCTCCGACCCGGACGTGCTCCTCTACGAGGCGACGATCGGCGCGAATCACCCCAACGGCACGGCGGCGAGGACCCTGGTGGGCGCCTACCTCTGCCCCTCGGAGACCTACCAGATCCCCGAGACGATGGGGAAATCGCTCCCGGCCCCGCAGAGCTACTCGGGGAACGCCGGCTGGACCCCGGACACCTCCGGGCCGACCGCCGGGGAGCGGATCGGCCGGCACAACGGGTTCATCGGCCTGGCGGACCCGGTCGGACGCGCGAGCTGGCACGTCGGCCCGATCTCGGTCGCCATGGTGACCGACGGCCTGAGCCAGACCGTCGCCGCCGCGGAGCGGCGAATCCCCAGATCCACCGACCCCAACGACATCGAGGCGATGCTCACCGAGCCGGAAACCTCCCGGTCGTACTGCGCGGGGGGCTCCGGGGCGTCGCGCACGCTCCACGCCTGGCAGCGCTACTGCGGGACGGTCAGCTTCCCCGACCCGGCCTGGACCGTCTTCGCAGGCCGCGCCTGGATCTCGGGTTGGGGGCACGCGGGGGGGACCTTCATGGCCGTGATGCCGATCAACGGCAGGAGCTGCCACATCTACGGGGGCGAATCGGACGGGAACATCCTGGTCACCCCGGGCAGCGCCCATCTCGGCGGCCTGAACGCCCTCTTCGGCGACGGCTCCGTCCGCTTCCTGCACGAGAAGATCGCGCTGTCGGTCTGGTGGTCGATCGCGACCCGAGACGGCGGGGAGGTGGTCGGCACCGATGCGTTCTGACCTCCGATCGTCGCTCTCGCTCATCTCGGCGGTCCTCCTGCTGCCGGCGGCGCTGGCCGGCGGCTGCGGCAGACCCGAGAGCTGCGGCATTCTCCTGGAGCTGACCGGGGACGAGCTGCGTCGGCGTCTCCCCGAGGAGGTCGCGGGCGCGGTCGCCGAGGGTGCCGTCCTCTGCCTGGACGAGCCCCGGAGCGACGGCGCCTACCACCTCTGGATCTTGCGGCATCCGGGGGGGACTTGGCTCTCGTTCCCCCCCAGGCGCCCCGGACGCCGCCATCCTCACGAGACCCACGAGATGCCCCCCTCGGCGCTCGAATCGATCCTCCGATCGCGGCTCCCTTCGCTGACGACGGGAAACCTGCGGGAGCCCCGCTGCCGCCTCACTCACTGGCGATCGGCCGACGGTGCCGAGATCCAGGTGCGTGAGCTGATCACCGACCAGGGCTGGTTCGCCAGCGTGGAACGCGTGGCGATGTAAACGGGGGACGTCCGAGAGGACCCGCCGAAGCCACGCGAAGTATCCGACGACGGCCGGGCCGTCGCCGTGCTCTGTACGGATTGAGATTCTTCAACAAGGAACTATGAACATGTTTTCAAAAATTTTGAAGGCTATCGCTTTCGCCTTGCTCTTAACGTCCCTGCCGGGCCTCTCCGCGCGAGCCGCATTCGTGGACCAGTATACAGCCGGTCATGCCGACATCGCGGTCGATTACAGCGCGAGCGAGGGGCTGAGCTTCTTCTACGAGCTATCGAGCACCGCCGTCCTCAACGGCTCGCAGATCGGCGGGGCCGGCGCGTCGGCCGATCCGGACACGATCTCGGTGATCGTCCCCGAGTCGGTCCTGACCACCGGCGACTTCCGGCTTCCGGCGCCCTTCGCCCTGAACCCCCTCTACCTGCTCCGCCAGACCAGCCAGGGGGCCGCGACCCGGCCGTTCCTCGGCTTCGGGGCCGAGGAAGTGGCGGACGGGATCTTCGCGAACAACACCCTCGCCTACACCCTGACGGGGTTCTCAAGCTCGTCCGGGGGGAGCTTCGTGCTGTACTCGACCGGCAACTGGGGCTCGCCCGAGATGAACACGGCGGACGGGCTCTCGGGCGCCGACTCCATCGACATCTTCGCGGGGGGGCACGACCACTACAACCTCGGCTTCACGACCGCGGGGATCTATGACCTGACGCTCACGGCCACCGGAACGCTGGCCGGGGGCGGCCAGGTCTCGACCTCGTCGGTCTTCCACTTCGTGGTCGGGGATCAGCCGTCGGCCGTCCCCGAGCCCTCCTCGATGGCTCTGACCGGCCTGGGCGCGGCCTTCGCCTCGCTGGCCGCCGCACGTCGCCGCAAGGCGAACCGCGTGGCCTGATCGATCCGGCGGATCGCCGCCGCGCCGTCTTCCGTCGAGGGGGCGCGGCGGCGGGACGCCGGCATCAGCGAGGGGCGTCCGCGAGGGCGAGCTTCCGGATCTCGGCATCATCCAGCGCCCGGCGGTAGAGCCGCACGTCGGCGATCTTGCCGTAGAACGAATCGGACTGGCCGAAGCCGATCCTGAGCGGTCGGCCGTTGGAAATGTCGTATTCCTTGGGGTTGAACGTCGAGGACTCGGCCACCGGCTTGCCATCCACGAAGATGCGCAGGCGATCCCCCTTCCGCAGCGCGGTCAGGTGCTTCCAGCCCGGGCCGAGGTCGTTGTCATAGGAGGCGCACTTGCCCGCTTCCATCCGGTAGACGCGCCCTCTCACGTCGTTGGGGGCGTCGAGGACCGAACTGGTGCAACTGCCGACGCTCGCGAAGAGCTTGCCGTCGTGGATGGTCAGGCTGGTGACGCGGCTCCACTCGTTCACGTCCCTGCGCTTCGGCTTCCCCCCGACCTGCGACGGCGGGACCGGCGTCCACCCTTCCGGGGAATAGAATCGCTTCAGCGACGTCCAGGCGGGCTCGCCGTCGTATCGGCAGACCTCGGCGCGGGGGATCGATCCGCCGTAGAGCTTGCCGTTATAGACCACCAGGGCATTGACTTCGGTGCCGTCGGCCCCCACCCGGCCGACCTCCTGCCACTCCTTCCCCCCCATGTGGCGGACCACCTTCCCCTCGGGCCAGGTCCCGGCCAGCAGCTTCCCCTGATAGGCCTGGAACGAGTGCGTCTGGAGGATATCCGAATAGCCCAGGGGGAGCCCCGCGAAGGCCCAGTCCTTGCCGTCGAAGGAATAGACGCCGGGATAGGTGACGTAGAGCTTGCCGTTGTAGCGGGTCATCGCGTGCGGGAAGCAACGCTCGGGGCCGGTCATGGGGAAGAGGATCGAAGGCCGCCAGTTGCTGCCGCTCTCATCGTCCCGGACGAATACCCCCCATTCCTTCGGCCCGCCGCCGACGTAGAGCTTCCCCTTGTAGCTGACCGCCGTGTTCATCGTGCGGTTCTGGCTCGGCTGGCCGAGGTCTTCCCACTCAGTCCCCCCCTTGTAGCGGTAGACCCGGCCCGGCTCGTAATCCCCCTTGACCACGCGGGTCCAGTCGTAGGTCCAGGTCATGGCGTGGAGCTCGCCGTTGTGGACGATCAGCGGGCCGACCCCCGGCGTCTTATGATCGCCGACCCGGCCGCAGTCGGCCCATCGCCCGTCGCCGTCATATCGGTAGACGTGGCACCACTCCGCCTTGTCCTTGGCGTCGGTGGTGGCGGCGTAGAGCTTGCCCCGGAAGACCGCGAGGGAGTTGCTCACGTAATTGCTGGTGGGGTTGGGCCGGCCGCAGTCGACCCAGTCGGTCATCCGGGCGTTATCGATCCCGAAGCGGACCTGGCGGTCGGTACCCGGCCCCTGGTAGCCGCCGGCGCTGGCGCCGATCGAGAGGGTCAATCCCCGGCGCGTCGCCGGGTCGTACAGGTCGAGCACGTCCCCGATGATGTCGTCGAGCTCCCGGTCCGGGGCCGTCCAGATCCGGGCGCCGATCGTGAAATCCCCCGCCCCGAGCCGGAGCGACTCCGACGGGGGGACCTCGACGTGCGCCCCCCTGCCGTCGAACGTCCCGGAGCCGAGGTCGACCCCGTGGTTGATCCCGTGATTGCCATGGCCCGAGTGGTCGCGGCAATCCCCCCGCAGGGGCCAATGCCCGACGAGCCCCGGCTCCGCGCGGGCCCCGGGCTTCGCCCCTTCCGCGATCGCCGGGCGGTCCGATCCGCCCCAGGCCCACAGGCCGCAGAAGAGGGCAATCGCGATCCGGGGGGGGACGTTCGGTCGTCGGCTTCGTCGCATGGGTCAGCTCCGTGGTGCGGGTTGCGTTCCGAGTGGATGGGGCCCGTCCGCCCGGCAAGTCTCCTCGCCGGGGGCCTCGAAGGCTTGTGCCGCGAAGCGGCCTCGATTACTGTAATCCTCGAATCGAGTTATTTTACGAAAACTTATTAACTTGTGTGAAAAGGTGAACTTTCATGAGATTCCCGATCCTGATCCTGCTGGCGGCCTGCTGCTGGGGATGCGGCGAGCCGGCCGACCCCAACATCCCGCGCGAATATGCCCTGGTGCCCGCCGGGGGGGAGATCACCCTCGACGGCAAGCCCCTCGCGGGGGCGGTGGTCACCTTCCTCCAGACCGACGAGGAGGGGACGACCTGCTCGGCCGACACGGATGAGATGGGGCAATATGAGCTCTCCTATCGGGGGGAAACGGGGGCCGCCGCGGCCCATTACAAGGTGGCGGTGAGCTACAAGGTCAGCCCCGATGGCCGGCCGCTGAGCCGCAACGACCGCATGGTCGCCAACATGGATAACGGCGCCCATCTGGCGAGGGAGCAGGTCCCCCCCGAGTACAGCAACCTGGGGAAGACCGAATTGACGGCAACCATCCCGCCCCAGGGGGGCCGATTCAACTTCCCGCTCAAAGGTCCGCTCCTCCCCCCGCGTCCGGTCGAGAATCCCGATCCCGCCCCCGCCGCCAAGCCGGCCGGCACCGCGCCGGCGGGCAATTGATCTCCCCTGGCGTGCGCCCCGGGTGCGGCTAATGCGTGAGCGCCGGATACCGGCGATGCGTATCGGACCTGGGGGCCCACGATTCGATCAGATGATCGAGGATCGCCGCGACCGCACCTTGCTGCTTGTTGACGTTGGCGCGGACGAACCGGCATTCGGCGAAGGTCGGCCGGAGCGACCGCCGGCGGACCTCCGCCAGCAGGCTCGGGAACAGGTCGTCGCTCAGGTCGAAGATCCTCGCGTGCAGGAAGATCGTGGGGGGATTGAAGAGGTTGATGACGTTGGCCAGGCCGATCGAGAGATAGTAGACGATCTCCCGGATCTCCCCGGCGAGGTCGATCTCCCCGGCCCGGGCGAGCTTCACCACCTCCTCGATGTCGAGATAGCGGCCGAGCCGCTCGGAGACGCGGGCGGCGACCGCCACGTCGGAGACCACCGTCACCAGGCAGCCGCGATTGCCGCAGAAGCAGCGGGCGCCGTTGGGGTCGATCGTGATGTGGCCGACCTCGCCGGCGAACCCGTTCTTCCCCTTGAGCAATCGCCCCCGGTTGACCACCCCCAGCGCCGCCCCCGTGCTGAAATCGAGGAGGACGAAATCTTCCTCGCGGCGGTTCTCCCCGAAGTGGCTCTGCGCCAAACAAAGCGCGTGCTTCGCGGGGAGGGTGACGCATTCGATGCCGAGCCGCTCGGCCAGATCCCCGGTCGGGGATCGCCCCTCGATCATCGGCACGCTCGCCGCCAGAACCGAGAGATTCCGAGACACGTCCACCAGGCCCGGCACGCAGATGCCCGCCCCCAGGGTCTCCACCCCCTCGCGGTTCATCAGCTCCCTGGCCTGATCGGCGAGTGCCGCGATCAGCCCCTCGTAGGTGTCCGGGGTCCGGATCTTGTGCATCCGGCTCTCCTCGAGCTCTCCGTCCAGGCCGCTGGAGACCACCCAGCAGGTCCCCGGCGCGATCACGACCCCCAGCACCTGCGTTTTCTCGCAGGCCAGCCGCAACTTCTTGGGAGGGCGCCCGACCTGCATCTCGGGCATCTCGACCTCTTCCAAAAAGCCCGCATCCAGCAGCGAGGCCACCACCTTCGAGACGGTCGGCGCGCTCAGGCCGAGCTGCCGGACAATATCGGCCCGGGCCGTGGGCCCGCAGTCGTGAATCAATCGCAAAATTCGATGTTCATTCACCTTAGGGCGTCGATTCTCTTTTCTCACATCATTTCCATGCGGAGAGGGATCGGCCGCAAGATCGGCATCGGCGGAGGAAACTTCGCTCCACCCAAGATCGGACTGTTCTCGGTCATTCATTCGCTGAACCTTTTTTATAAAATACTTTTCGTAAATTACTTTACATTATTCAAGTCGCCCTGTACATTCCCAAGAACGCAACACGCGTCACTTTCAAATTTAGGATGAATCAAGATATTGCATTGCGATCATCCATCTCTGCCAGTTTGAAGTTCATATTCATTTTCACGTCCAAGGAGTTCTCCCCAATGACTTCACGGCGAGCCTTCACCCTCATCGAGCTCCTCGTGGTGATCGCGATCATCGCGGTCCTGATCGCCCTGCTGCTGCCGGCGGTCCAGGCGGCGCGCGAGGCGGCCCGCAG
>CALKTZ010000173.1 GCA_937997355.1 uncultured Planctomycetales bacterium
GCTGAACGCGAAGTACCCGATTCGGCACTATCCGGACATCACGCACAACGTGCGATGCCAGTTCCCGGTCCCTTGGTGGGACCCCGCGCTGGCGTTCACCCTCGGCCGCGAGGCGATCAATCCGCGTCCTCTCCAGTATGCCGCGATCCACAATGCGCTGGCGCCGGACACGGTGGGCTTTATCTCCTATTCCGACGGCGCCCACGACGACGTGAACAAGGTGCTCTGGTCGCAACTGGCCTGGAACCCCGAGACTCCCGTCCGCGACATCCTCGTCGACTATTCCCGCTACTTCTTCGCCCCGACCGTGGCCGATGAAGCCGCCGACGGCATCCTCGGGCTCGAACGGAACTGGACGGGGCCGCTCCGCGACAACGAGGCCGTGGAATCGACGCTGGCCCTCTGGAAGGATCTCGAACGCAAGGAACCTCCGATCGCCAGCCCCTGGCGATGGAAGATGTGCCTGGTGCGGGCCTATTACGATGCCTATACGCGGCAACGCCTGATCCGCGAATCGACGCTGGAAAACGAGGCGCTCGACAAACTGGCCGAGGCCCCGCATAACGGCTCGCAAAAGGCCATCGATGCCGCGCTCGCCGTCCTCAAGAAAACCGATGCCGAGCCGACTCGGCCCGAGATGCGGAAGAAAATCGAAGAACTCTGCGACTCGCTGTTCAAGCTGATCGGCCTCCAGACCAGCGTACCCAAATACCAGGGGAGCGACCCGCAGCGGGGCTGCTTCCTGGATTTCCTCGATCGACCGCTCAACGACCGCTGGTGGCTCGAAGATCAATTCGCGGCAATCGGCAAACTCCCGACCGAGAAGGAAAAGCTCGATCGACTGGAGACGCTGCGCGCCTGGGAACGCCCGGCGCCTGGGAGTTTTTATGATCAGGTCGGCGACCGTTCCCTGGCGCCTCATGAAGTGATCGGTGACCTGAAGAACGTCGGCGAAGGCTTGCCGTCGAAAACGCCGATTCCGGAAGTCCTCTGGTGGGACAAGGGATTCAGCCGGCAGAAGTTGGCCTGGATGGTCGTGATGAACTGGCCGAAGGCACTGAAGTACGACAACCTCGATCCCAACGCCGATTATGTGATCCGGACCACGGGGTACGGAACCTGCCTCCTCTCGATTGACGGCACCCCCGTGAAGCCGACGCTGGACGGCCGGGGGATCGGCGAGATCAAGGAATTCCCGGTGCCGAAGCAACTCTACCGAGATGGCTCGCTCACCCTCACCTTCGAGCGGCCCAAGGAGAATGTAAACTGGCGGCAGCAATCCCGGCTCTGCGAGGTCTGGTTGCTGAAACTCTGATCGTTTGCTTATATGAATATACGATTCGATCCGCGGATTCGGCGGAGTGCATCGAGTTAAATTAAAATTAATTGATTAATGTTGCTTTTTTCGCACATGAATTGATTCGTTCGTTCAGCCTGTGATATGAAATTAAATCAATAGTTGGAACCGAGGGGTTTCTCGCGAAACTCTAACCAATTCTTCTTGCGCTGAGATTGCCGACCGAGCATGTTCAGTGCTTACAAAAGGATCCGAGCGTTGCATTACTCCAGGTCCATTCTCGCGGCCTTCGCGTTTCTTGCATTAGCCGGCCGTGTTCAGGCTGAAATCATCGTCGATTCCAGGAGCTCGACCCCTTCGGGTTCCGTCGCACAGGTCAATCCCGGGACGGACTTCCAGGACCTCTTCGAGATCACGGGAAGCCGCGTCTTCATCCCGAATTCGATCACCGTGGATCTTCTGCAAGGTGGGGTGTTCCCGCCGCTGGGGAATGGGCCCGCGGAAGTGCCGGTTGCCCGCATCTATCTCGCCGATGGCCCGTTCGGCAGCGCGGGGACGCTCCTGACTTCCTCGACGATCGCGACCCCGAGTACAGCACCCAACATTGATCCGACGACTTACACATTCAGCGGTTTCGCCCCAGCGTTGCTATCGGCGGGATCGTATGTATTCGTCCTGTCGAATGTTGGCGGTCCCGGATATCTTCTGGATGTTCGGATTGCGCAACTCCCCATCGTCAACACCGGCACGAGCGGCTCAGTCGACGATCTTCAGCCGACCTTGTGGGCGCTCGACGCCACGGCAGTGGCGGTCCCCGAGCCGGCGAGTTTCGTCATGATGGGGATGGGGGCGATCGGTGTTGCGCTGATGGCCCGCCGGCGTCGCCGTTCCTGATCCGTCGTTTCTCGACAGCGTCTCGCGGGATCAGAATCGGATGCGTAAGCATCGATCCCGCGGAACGCATGAAATGTGAAGAGACTCGCGAAATAGAAGGATCATTGGCCTGTTCGCTGCAATCTCAGAGGGTCTTGAGGTAGGCGATCAGGTCTTCCAGCTCGTTCTCCGAGAGATTTTCGAGTCCGGAAACTTCCTGGGGGCTATGCGGGCCGGCGAGCGCTTCCTTGAGCGACTTCGCACGGCCATCGTGGAGATAGGGGTCTTTGTCGTAGACCCCCCGGAGTGAGGGGGGATTGTAACCCCGATAGGCATCATCCGGCTCTTCGAGCCCCGTCGCGTGGATCTTGCCGTCGGTCAGTTCCGGGCCGCCGTGGCAGGTATTGCAGGCTCCCCTGGACGACCGGAAGATGTCGCGTCCCCGCTGGGCCTGGGCCGAGATCGAGCCATCCTTACCGCGATAGGGATTCCTGGGGAATTCGAGGGTTTCCAGATAGGCCACCATGGCCCTGGTCTCCTCGGCGGTCGCCTGGGGGCCTTGCATGCTCTTGGTGAACGACTCGTTGGTCGCGTCTTCGAGGCTCGTCTGCCATCCGTGCCAGGTCCAGGGCCTCGTGTGGGCAACCCGTCGCATGGTCGGCACCTTCTTCCGGCTTCGCAGGTGGAGCACGCTCAGATCCTGTCGGCCGTCGTTGAGGGTGTCGAAGTCGAGCCCGTTGGTGTGGCCGTCGCTGTGGCAGGTGTTGCAGCTATACCACTGGTTGAACGATCGCCGAGCGTCGTGAAAGAGTGCCTCCCCTTTTCGGGCGAGTGACGGGGTGCCGGGGCCTCCCAGGGAGATCGTTCGCGCGAGCGTGGCGGTTTCGGCATCAACGACCTGCACGGCGTTATTCAGGTAGTTGGCGACATACAGGGTCTTGCCGTCGTCGGCGAAGGCGATTTCGGTCGGACGGCCTCCGAGCGTGACGCGGCGGAACCGGCCGTCGCCCTTAAGCAATTCCGCCGGGACGATGTCTCGCGAGCCGTTGGGACGAAAGGGGAGCCGGCGGAGGTCGGTCCGGAAGATCATCACTTCATGACTCCCGCCGCAACTGACGGCCAGGAACTTCCCGTCCTTGCTCACGGCCATGCCGTGGGCGTCCGACGCCGCCTTGCCCTTGACGTCGAGGGTGAGGGTTTCGTAAGGGGAATCGCCGTCGACCGCGGCGCGGGTCAATCGCTGGCCGACGACCCAGCCGAGGTCGATGTTGTTCCTGGTCGTGGCGAAGCCTCGATTGAACATGTTCGCGACGAAGGCCGTCTTGCCGTCGGCCGAGAAGGTCACTTGCCGCAGATTGGCGCCGTCGATCGGCAGGTCGCGCACGACCTTCCAC
>CALKTZ010000174.1 GCA_937997355.1 uncultured Planctomycetales bacterium
ACTGTTTGCCGCGTTCGAGGCGAGCCGGGTCGCCGGTGATCTCCATCAGCACGTCGCCGCGGATGGTGAGCCAGCGCGATAGCACATTGAATAGCGGGAGGGGCGTCGGCTCCCGGCTGAGCGCGCCATAGAGGAAGAGGATGCCGCGCTGCGCGGTGGCCTGGGCGAGCTTGCTGACGGTGGGGCCGCCGACGGGGTCGAAGACGACCCGGGCCCCCTTCCCCCCGGTGATCTCGAGGATCTCCTCGACCAGATCCTGCTCCTCGGTGGCGATCACGTGCAGGGCGCCCGCGTCAAGGATCGCTTGCCGCTTCGAGGAGCTGCGAGTGAGGGCGATCGGGATCGCGCCGACCTTGTTGGCGATCTGGATCGCGGCCAGGCCGACGCTGCTCGAAGCCGCCGGGATCACGACCGAATCGCCGGCCTTCAACTCCGCGATGTCGATCAGGGCGCCGTAGGCGGTGAGGTATTGCATCCAGATCGATGCCGCCTCGACCCACGAAAGCGATTCAGGATGATGGGCCACCGCGTGGGCCGGCGCGTTCGCCAGGTCGCCATAGAGGCCGTAAGTGTTGAGCGAGAAGCTGGGGATGGTGCTGACGGCGTCGCCGACCGCGAAGCCCTGGACCCCCGGGCCGATCGCCTCGACGGTCCCCGCGGCCTCGTATCCGAGTCGGGCGGGGAGCTTGGGCTCCTCCAGATACTGGCCCCGGCGGAACATCGCCTCGGCCCGGTTGAGCCCCAGCGCATGGACCCGGATCTGGACCTCTCCCTTCCCGGGAGGTCGCACGTCCATCTCCTCGACCTTCAGGACCTCGGGGCCGCCAAGCTCATGAAATCGCACGACGCGCGCCATGACGAAACCTCGTTTCAAATTCGTTCAGAACACCGTTTCGGGGCTCTGCTGGACGAGATCCCAGCGATTGCCGTAGAGATCCTCGAAGACGGCCGCCGTGCCATAGCTCGCCTCCAACGGCTCTCGCACGAAGACGACCCCTTTGTTCTTGTACGCGTGGTAATCGCGCCAGAAGTCGTCCGTGTGCAGGAAGAGGAAGACGCGTCCCCCGGTCTGATTGCCGACACGCGACTCCTGATCGGGGCCGACCGCGCGCGCCAGCAAGAGCTGGCAGCCGGCCGGACCGGGAGGGGCCACGACCACCCATCGCTTGTCCTGGACCTCGATGTAGGTGTCCTCGACCAGCGTGAAGTTCAGGGTCTTCACATAGAACGCGATCGCTTCGTCGTAGTCGCGCACCACCAGGGCGACGCGGGCGATCGATTGGTTCATGGGCTCACCTCGGGCGGATTCTTGGAGGCGGGAGGACGCGCGGAGGGAACGGGCACGCCTCCCCCCTGCCCGCCGGGACGTCGAGAAACGGGGATGGGACGAGGGGCGGGGCGATCGTGAGTTTCCGGGGCAGCGTTGACGCGCGAAAACGGGGGGCGTCTGATTTCATGGCTGGGCTCTCGCGAGAGGCCGTGAGTCGATCGGCCGTGGGTCGATGATGCCCGATCCGACCCCCCAAATCCAGAGGGGGACCCCACCCGAGTCGTCAATTCCGAGAGGCTCATGATGGATTCCGGGGTGATGCTTCGGATTGCTGCCCGGCATCAGGCGGCGAAGGG
>CALKTZ010000175.1 GCA_937997355.1 uncultured Planctomycetales bacterium
CGCCGGCACGGTCGACCTCGGCGCGTTCCAGGCCCAGCTCCGCCAGTTGATCGATTTCGGCGGCCTCGACCTCTCGGGCAAGGCCCGCATCGCGGCGGCCTACAGCCGATCCCCCGCCAAGACGACCGGCCAGGTCGCCATCGAGATCCATAAGCCGAAGTTGATCGGACTCGCCTCCCGGCCGATCGTCCGCGACACCCTGCGGCTCGACTTCGCCCTCGTCGGGCCGAACGCCTCGACGCCCCTCACCTCCTCCTGGCACACCGCCTGGCTCGACATCAAGTCCGACGACCTGGCCGCCAAGCTGGAGGCGATCCGCAATGCGAAAAGCCCGGAGATCGCCATCAAGGCGAATGGCTCGGGGGTGCTGGCCCTCTCCTCGCTGATGGGGCAGGCCCAGGGCAGGCTGACCGGCCGCTGGGTCGGGGCCGACCGGGTCCTCACGATCGACGAGGTCCACGCCTCGTTCCGCCCGGGTATCGCGGCTTCCGGCGAAGCGACCAAAGCTTCCAATGCGATCCGGCTCACCGCCTCGGGGCGGTTCGACCCGGCCCTCGGCAAGCTCGATCTCGCCCCGAAGGCCCGGCCGGACGATACCCTGATGATCGCCCAGGGGGGGCTGCGGATCGTGGGACTGGGGGGTTCGGGGGTGCCGCTGGGCGTGGAAGGGGGTCTCGTCGGCGATGTCGCCCCCATCGATCGGGCGCTGGGATCGGGGGCCGGGACCAACGGCATGGGCCTGGGCGGACGCCTGGCGGTTCAAGGAACTGCCCAGCTCGATCAGGCCGCCGGATCGCTCGCCTTCAACGCCCGGCTCGATTCCGCCGACTTCTCGATCCCCAACGCCGACGGCAAGGGGCGATCCCCCCAGGGGCCGCTCGCCCTGGCCGCGCGGGGGACATACTCCATCGTCAAGGATCGGCTCGACCTTGCCGAGTTCGGCCTGGGCCTCCCCTACGGCTCCGTCCAGGGGGCGGGGAACGTGGCCGAGGCCACCGGGCAACGCCTGGCCGACTTGCAGGCAAAGGCCGTCCCCAACTGGGATCACCTCAAGGCCCTGGCGCTCGGCAGCCTGGCCCCGGAAGTGTTGGTCGCGGGAGAGGTCCAGCCGTTCCGGGTGCGCGGGCCGCTTTCGGGGACCTCCACCCTGGAGATGCTGCGGGGGCTGGAGACCGAGCTCCGGATCAACCTGGGGGTCGTCCGCGCGTTCGGCCTGCACACCGACCCGATGCCGGTGGTCGTCCGCTGCGCCGGGCGGCAGATCGTCATCGAGCCGATCTCGACCGGGCTCAACGGCGGACGCTTGGAGGTCAAGCCCGAGATGGTCCTCGACGACCCCAAGGGCCCCTCGTTGCGGCTGGCGTCGGGCTCGCAGTTCCGGGATGTCGAGATCGACGACGAGGTCTCGCGGCGCATCCTGGCTTACTTCGTGCCGGTCCTGCACAACTCCAGCCAGGTGCGCGGCCGCCTGACGACCAACCTCGACCGCGCGGAGTTCCCGCTGGGAGGAGATCCGAGCCGCTCGATGTCGGCGGCCGGTCAGATCGTCTTCAACAACCTGACCTACGGCCCCGGCTCGTTCGCCCAGCAACTGGCCGAGCTGAGCGGACGGAAGAAGGCCGCCACGGTCCGGATCAACCAGACCGTCGCCTTCGAGGTGCTCAACGGCCGGGTGAGGCAGGAGGGGCTCAAGATCCCCATCGCCCCCGACGCCCAGCTCGAACTGGCCGGATCGGTCGGGTTCGACTCGACCCTCCACCTCCGCGCGACGGTGCCGATCACCAGGGCGATGCTCGGGGCCGCCGGCCTGGCGGCCAACGACCGGATCGCCGGCACCAAGGTCAACGTGCCGATCGGCGGCACGCTGTCGCATCCCACCATCGAGCGACGGGCCCTGCAGGTCGGCCTCAAGGATGTCGGCCGCCAACTGCTCGGCAAGGAAGCCGCCAGGGGGGCCGCCGACGCCATCAAACGCCTCCCCCTGCCGAAAGGGGCCGAAGGGGACGCCCTCCGCAACGAGCTGCAAAACCTGCTCAAGCCCAGGCCCAAGAAGCGGTGAGCAAGCCTGCCCGGCAACTTGACTTCGGAGCGGGGTATTCGGAAAGAATTGATGATATTCCATCGAGCGAGCCTTCACGTTCGACGGAATGGAAGTCCTGACGTGTTCCGAGCATCAATCGAATTTTGATATGAGAATTCCATGGCCACGATATCATTCGATCGCGATGCAATGGCAAGGTGGTATGCCAAGCAGCATCTCAAGACCGATCCGGGAGTGCGTGAAATCCATTATCTCCGAAAAGACGCCCCTGATCGGGAGATCCGCTTCGTCGAGATCAACGACCTTATCGTTGAGATGGTCGACGAGGCACTTGAGCCCGTCGACTTCGGCGTCGACACTGGGAGCGAATACGAACACAAGCTCCTTGTGCTCGATGTCACCCCCGGGCAATGGGCATCGATCCGGCAGGGAAAACTAGCCCTGCCTCCCGGTTGGAACCTCGATGAGGCGAAGGTTTTCCCGTGAACTCGTTCCAGAGGCAGTGGTGGGAGCAAGCCGATTCCGACCATCGGATCCTTGTCCTGTTGCGTCTTCATGGAGCCGGACCTTGTCACCGGCTTCATTACCTGCAAATGGTGACCGAGAAGCTCGCCAAGGCCTATTTCTGGCGATCGTCGACCCCACCTCCGAAACATCACTCGGGATTTGTGACATTCATGAGGGCGCTGGGAAGTGTCCCCGGGGCGAAACAACAGCATCTCGCCGCGACGTTCGAATTCAAGAGCTTCGATATCCTGGAAGCATGGATCAGCCGGAGCTTGCCCCTGGCTTATGAACTCGAACGATTGGCAGTGGCTTTGGCCCAGGATGGACCAAATCCCGAGTATCCCTGGCCTCATCACGCGCCCGTCGAGAACCCAGCTCGGCACCGATTCGCGATCTGGAATCGCCTGACCGACACCGCGCAAGGCCGCCAGTTGATCCGCGTGATCCAACTCGCCGTGGAAAGGTTTCCCACGTACGCATAGCTCCGGCCGGCGTGCATTTGCATGCGCGGCTCGGCGCGGGCCTCGGGACGTGTTCGGCGGGAATTCGCGTGCGAACACTTATCGCTCGGCGTGGTCATTCCCCGGCGTCGTCGATCCCGGAACCACGTCTCCGCGGCACCTATCGCTCAGCATCCACACCCGTTAATATTGAATGGTCCACCGACCTGATCCCTCGGGGATACATCATGGCTCGTCGGGGCCGACGGAGGCCCGGGCGAGCCCGAACCTTCGGCAACGATCGAAGCAAGACGACTCGGGGCATGAACGACGTCACCCGGATACTCTCCGACATCGAGCGAGGCGATCCGAAGGCGGCCGGCGAGCTCCTGCCCCTGGTCTACGACGAACTCCGCAAGCTCGCGGCACATCGGCTCGGCCGCGAATCCCCCGGGCAGACCCTCCAGGCCACGGCGCTGGTCCACGACGCCTACATCCGCCTGGTCGGGTCGGCCGATCCCGGTTGGGATAGCCGGGGGCACTTCTTCGCGGCGGCGGCCGAGGCGATGCGGCGCATCCTCGTCAACCGCGCCCGCGACAAGCGACGCCTCAAGCGAGGAGGCGGCAAGCGGCGGGTGGACCTCGATTTCGAATCCGCCGCGATCCACCTCGACAGGCCAGACGAGGACATCGAGGCGCTGGACGAAGCCCTGGAGAGGCTCGAACGCGAAGATCCCGAGTGCGCGGCGCTGGTCAAGCTCCGCTTCTTCGCCGGCCTCGGCCAGGAGGAGTCCGCGCGGGCGCTCGGGCTGGCCCGCCGGACCGCCGACCGGCACTGGGCCTACGCCAAGGCCTGGCTGTATCATGAACTCCGGCGAGGAGATATGACGCCCCCCTGAGCCCTCGCCGGGAAATTCTCGACTCGGCTGGCGCGAATCCGCGCCGGACGGGGCATTGAATGTCGAGCCCAATCTCAGGAGAGGCCCGATGACCGGAACAAGCCCCGACCCCAAGGCGATCTTCCTCGATGCCCTGGAGAAGCCGAACGAAGCCGAACGCGCGGACTATCTCGATGCGGCCTGCCGCGGGGATTCCGCGCTGCGAGGCCGGGTCGAAGTGCTGCTGCGTGCCTACCGGGAGGCGGGGAGCTTCATCGAGACCCCGGCCGGGCCGGCGGCGGACCTTGATGCCGACTCCGGAGTTCGGGCAGACTGCGACGGGATGACGATCGGCCCATACAGGCTGATGGAGCAGATCGGCGAGGGGGGGATGGGGGTCGTCCACATCGCCGAGCAGACCGCGCCGATCCGCCGCAGGGTCGCCGTGAAGGTGATCAAGCCGGGGATGGACACGAAGCCGGTCGTCGCCCGCTTCGAGGCCGAGCGCCAGGCCCTGGCCCTGATGGATCATCCCAACATCGCCCGGGTCTTCGACGGCGGGATGACGCGGTCCGGCCGCCCCTACTTCGTGATGGAGCTGGTGCGAGGCGTCCCCATCACCGAGCATTGCGACCGCGAACGGCTCTCGATCGCCGAGCGTCTCGGCCTGTTCGTCCTGGTCTGCCGGGCCGTCCAGCACGCCCACCAGAAGGGGATCATCCACCGCGACCTCAAGCCCTCCAACATCCTCGTCACCGTCATCGACGGCGCGGCCGTCCCCAAGGTGATCGACTTCGGCGTGGCCAAGGCCGTCGGCATCTCGCTCACCGAGAAGACGGTCCACACGGCCTTCCACCAGCTGGTGGGGACGCCCCTCTACATGAGCCCGGAGCAGGCGAGTCTCGCGGGGATCGACGTCGACACGCGGAGCGACATCTACTCGCTCGGCGTCCTCCTCTATGAGCTGCTGACCGGGGCCACGCCGTTCGATTCCGAGACCCTCAGGAAGGCCGCCTTCGACGAGGTCCGGCGGATCATCCGCGAGGAGGACCCCCCAGGCCGAGCACCCGGCTGAGCACGCCGAACGCGGCCACCTCGGCCGCCTCGTCGCGACGCAAGGCCGACCCGAAGAGCCTGGGCCGGTCGATGCGGGGCGAGCTCGACTGGATCGTGATGAAGTCGCTGGAGAAGGATCGGAAGCAACGCTATGAGACGGCCAACGACTTCGCGGCCGATGTGATGAATTACCTGACCGACCGCCCGATCTCGGCGCGTCCCCCTTCGGTGGGCTATCGGTTCGCGAAGTATGCCCGCCGAAATCGGGCCCTCCTGACGACGGGGGCCCTGGTGGCCCTGGCCCTGGTCGCGGGGATGGCGGTGAGCACCTGGCAGGCGATCCGGGCAACGGCGGCGGAAAAGCAGATGGCCGTCGCCCTGTCAGATGCCGAAGAGAGCCGGGAAGTTGCCGAGGAGCATCGGCGACGGGCCGAGCGGCACCTACGGAATTCGACGATCCAGCAGGCCTCGCAGGCCAGCGAGCTCGGCCAGGTCGAGCGGGCGCAGGAGATCCTGGCCGATTCGCAACTCACCCCGGCGCCTCGAGATTTCGCCTGGAACTATCTGCAAAGGCGAGTTCGGCGCGAGATCCAGTCCCTCTCAATCCAGGCGAGAAGTTCCGTCGACTTCAAGATCACGCCGAAGGAGGATTGCCTCGCCTACGTGGATCTCGACGGCAACGTCGCGCTCTGGGACCTGATCTCGAATCGCCCTCAGGCCCGCCTTGAACCCCACTCGCTCGATGTCCTGGCCATGAACTTCTCGCAGGACGGCGGGCGACTCGTCACCACCGCCGCCGATCACGACCGCGGTTCCGCCGAGATCCGCGTCTGGGATGTTCCCTCGGCCCGCATGCTGACGGAGATCCGCCCCGCCGAAGCTCTCCTCATGCATGAAGCCGTTTCATGGCCGGAGGACGGCTTTTGCTCGTGTCCGCCACCACGATGGGCCCCCCGAAGGCAAGGGTCGACCGCACTCATTATCTCGACCTGGCCTCGCCCGGCACGCCCCCGGTGTACCTCGCGACGGGCCGGTGGCTCGTGCCGACCCCCGACGGCCAGGCCGTCGGGAACTTCGCCCCGGGGCGGATCGCCAGGCGCGACCTCATCACGGGGGAGGAGGTCTGGTCGATCCCGATGGACGGCCCCGATGTCCACAGCCTCGCCGTCTCCCCCGACGGGAGCAGGATCGTCGTCCCGGATCGATCGCAGGCCATCGTGCTGGACGCGGCCAACGGCGAGGAAGTCCGCCGAATGGATTTTCCTTACCAGGTCGGGGGGGTCCGGTCCATCCTCACCGGCACCAACGCCGACCGATTCGTCGCGATCGATCAGTTCGGGATCCTCCTCTCGCGACCCCAGCTTCGCGAGCTACGGCGGATTGTTCCTAGCGAGTCGGGGCGAACGAAAGAAAGCTTCCGGCTAGCCCTCTCACCCGGTGGCCAGCGCCTGGTGCTCTCAACCTGGGGCATCCCGGGAGGCCAGGACCCTCTCCTCATCTACAACGTTTTCACCGGGAAGGTCGGCGCGGTCTACCCGGGCCGGCGAGAGCAAGTTACCTCGTTCCGGTTCTCGCAGGATAGACAATCGCTGTTCTTTTCGGCTTCAAACTCGATCAAGCGTTGGTACTACGGCGCTCCCACACCTGAGTCCTCGCCCGCCGGACACGCCGAGGAGGCCTGGGCCGTGGCGTTCTCGCCCGATGGCACGGTCCTCGCCTCGGGAGGCGACAACTCCAAGCCCGGCGACACGATCAAGCTCTGGGACCCGAAGACGGTGAAATGCATCCGCGGATGGCGAGTCGCGCAGGGGACCATCTCGTCGCTGGCCTTCTCGCCCGGCGGCAAGGTCCTCGCCTCGGCTTGCCTGCACCGCTCGGACAATCTCCATTTGTGGGACACCGCCACCGGCCGGCTCCGCGCCTCGCTGAAGGGGCACACGGATCGCGTCCGCGCCGTCGCCTTCTCCCCGGACGGAAAAATCCTCGCCTCGGCGGGATCCGATGGGATCGTCCGCCTCTGGGAGGGCGAGGACGGCCGGCCGATCGCCGAGCTGGCGGGGCATTCCGATACGGTGCGCGGCATCGCGTTCTCGCCGGACGGCCGCATGCTCGCCTCGGCGTCCAACGACGCCACCGTGCGGCTCTGGGATGTCGCAGCCCGGGGGCCGATCAGGACCATCCGCGGACAGAGGAAATTCGTCGCGATCGCCTTCGCGCCGGATGGGTCCTCGTTGGCGGCGACCGATCAGGGCGGGGGGACCACGCTCTGGGATCCGGCGACAGGCGACAGGACACTCGCGATTCACGGCCACGACGATGAGCTGCTCGCCATGGCCTTCTGCCCTGACGGCCAGACTCTTGCGACCACCGGCCTCGACTGCACGATCCGGCTCTGGGACGTGATGACCGGCCAGGAGCTGCTCGAGCTCAAGGGTCACGAGACTCAGGTCAACGGCCTGGGCTTCAGCCCCGACGGCACGACCCTCGCCTCATGCAGCCACGACGGTGCGGTCAAACTCTGGCGCTCCGAGGACCAGCGCACGGCGCCGCGGGACCTGCGATCAACACGGAGCCGCGACCCGGCCGAAGGATCAACCTTTCGGCTCCCGCAACAGAAACAGGCTGAATAACATCCGCAACGAGGCGGCGGCGCTGCTGGGCGTGATACCGGCACCCTCCGAGGAGACGAAGAAGCCCGAAGGCACTTCGACGGGCCCTCCGAAGTAGATCCAATCCGCGAGCCGGGCTCCTGGGCATCTCCGCGAGCCGTTTCGGTTTCCGCCCCGGCTCATCGCCGTTCGGCGCGGGTCTCGCGGGCATTTCGCAGATAATAGAGCCGGCCGTCCTCGGCGCCGATGAGGAGGTCGGGGACGCCGTCGGCGTTCCAGTCGACGGGGGTCGGGTGGGTGTCGTGCCCCTCGATGTTCCGGCCGCTCACGTCGCCGCGATCCTCGAATCGATAAACGCCGTCCTGTTGATCGATCTGACGGAGCAGCCGGGCATTCGCACTATTGATCAGCACGTCGAGCTTGCCGTCGCCGTCCCAATCGACCACGCAGAGCTTGCGCCGGCCGCTCTTGCCGGCCGTGCCGGCATTGAGCCGGAGCGGCTTGCCTTCGCTGTCGCACAGGACGCGCCTCGGGGGCAACAGCTTCAAATCATCGCCGACCCGCTTCCGCTCGAAGAACGCGAGATAGCCTCCCTGATCGAGCATCACCAGATCGAGCAGGCCGTCGCGGTTCCAATCGACGGCGACCGGCGTGGTGCGCCACTGGGTGAGGAGCCCCTTGCCGTCGCCGGCCGGCCGGAGCCAGCCCCAGGCGAGCCGGGGCTGGGCCCCTTGCCACTCCACGTCGATCGGCTCCGCGCCCGCGAGCTTGGGCGCCTTGCGAGTGCCGATGTTCCGATACCAGTGCACCTTCCCCCAGATCGAGTTGACCACCAGGTCGGGGAGGCCGTCCTGGTCCCAGTCGCCGACGGTCTGCGTGGTGTAGCCCCACTTCGCCTCGCAGGGCCCCTGGATCGATCCGTTCGGCCCCGCCATGATCCGGATAACCTTGCCGTCGGCCTCCAGCAATCGGGGGCGATTCCAACGCGGGCGCTCGACCCCCGGCCCGCTCAGGTTCTCGATCAAGGAGATATATCCGGCCGTGTTGCCGCAGATGATGTCGATATCGCCGTCGCCGTCCCAGTCGAAGGCCGTCGGCGTGGCCAGCGCCCCGAATTTCACGTCCTCCGCCTCCTGCTGGAAGTAGCGTGGGGCCTGGAAGACGGGCCTGCGATCGGCCAGCTTGCCGGTGTTCTCGATCCAGGCCACCCGGCCGTCCTCGTCGCCGACGATCAGGTCGAGGTCGCCGTCGCGATCCCAGTCGATGGCGGTCGGCGTGATCATTTGCAGATCCATGACCAGCGGCTTGCCGTCGGCCTGCTTGAGCTTCTGGCCGTCAGCGTACCTGGGCTCCTTGCGGCTGCCGACGTTCTCGAAGTAGGTGAAGCCGTCGAGGAACTCGCCGCAGAGGAGGTCGAGATCGCCGTCGTTGTCGAAGTCGGCGAAGTTGGGAGACGGCCAGCCGAACACCTCCACCGGCTTCTGGGCGTCCCCGGCCGTGATCTTGACGGGCGCCTCGTAGCGCGGCTGAGCATTCGCCTCCTCGCCCGTTCCTGAGTTCCGGAGCAGATACACGAACCCCCGGAGCGGCCCTCGAATCCAGCGGCCGGTTTCGTCGTAGGCGTTGTCCCAGCCGTAGTCGGTCCAGTCGCCGACGCCGACGATCAGGTCGAGCCGGCCGTCGCCGTCGTAGTCCACGGAGCGCCACATGTTGGCGCGCACCTTGTTGGGATGGACGTTCGGCGGCACCGGCAACTTGGCCGGATGCTCCAGCCCCGTCTTGAGGAAGTCGGGATAGGCGAGCCCCGGCGACATCACGATCGGCCGGCCGTCTTCCCCGTAGCTCACCTGCACATTCTGGAGCCCCTTGCCGATCCGCCTCCCCGGCTTGAAGACCGGGAACGTCCCCCCCGGATTCTCGAAGACGTAGACCCCGTTGTACGGCTTGTCCGGGCAGTTGACGACGAGGTCGAGGTCGCCGTCGCCGTCGAAGTCCATGGGGAGCGGCCAGGCCCAGAGCCCCACCCCGAGGTCGACCACCAGCCCCGGATGGTTGTACTTGAGGCGTTCGAGCGAGCCGCTCGCATGCGAATCCGACTTCGGATCATCGGCATACGCGAGCGAGCCGAACATCACCGCGAGCGACAGGGCAGCCAACCGGAGCAGCATGGGCGCGACCTTCAACCGAGGGATGAGAGCGGAGAAACTCCGACCATCATCCCCCTCCCTCAAACGGGTTGCAAGCCGGCCAGGAATCCCCGGGCCTTCTTCGCAACGGCCCGCCGGGCGTTCAGCGGCCCTTGCGCCTCGATCGGTGACGGCCCGCGGCCCAGATCCCCATCGCCCCGATCAGCGTCAGGTGGATCGTCGCCGGCTCGGGGACGGTTGCGGTGGAGGCACCGGCCCAGTCGATCGCGTTGCTGATCAACTGGCTATAGGGAAGGTTGACATCCGGGCCGATCGGCGTTTGAAGCGTCGTCGAGAAGACGATGACCCGGCCGAGCCCATATTGCCAGCCGACGACCCCCGGCGAAGGATGGAGGCCGTTGATGTCGTCCCCGGAGTAGAAGACGGTGGCCCCGGGCCGGGTCTGCAAGAGTCCGCTCCCTTCGTTATTCAGGGAAATGGTGAATGAATCCGGCATCCCCTGATTCAAGATGGGATCGGAGGAAACCTTCCGAAACACCACGCTCCCGGAATTTCCATCGATATATGCCCCATCGATGGTATACGCGGGCAAAATCGGATCGATCAGGGCGAACGATCCGACGGGGACGGAGGAGAACCGCCACAGCA
>CALKTZ010000176.1 GCA_937997355.1 uncultured Planctomycetales bacterium
GGTTTCGCATTTTCGAACCCGCGGGACAGAAATTCAAAGCTTCATTTCGGAATCCACCATGAGCCTCACGGGATACGGCGGGGCATCGCCCGAAACGGCGGCAAATTCGGACAATGCGGCATTTTGGCAAAAATTCGCCCAAGTTCGCCGACGGTCCCGGCCGAAACGAATTGCGTTGCATCTCACTTGACCGAGTAAGGCTAAGTTCGAGAGCCGGATGATCCAAAAGTGGAGAATTTGCCGAGTCAACCGGGAATTCCTCACAAGCCACAGGGGTCAGGTTCGATAAGAAGTCCTGTGGACCGATCGCCGAAACATCAAACCGAACGCCGGTAAGATCGGTCGGATTTTGTCGTTTCACGATCCGGCGCCAAAGGCCGGTAGGGCGGAGCCCTTTCCGGCGCGTTCGCGCACGTTCCCAAGGAGGGGATAAGACGATGGTCAATTCTGCGCGGCACCGGAGCCCGAAGACCCCGCGCTGGGTTCGCGGCCTGATGACGGGTGCCCTTCTCGCGATGGTTGCATCCAGCAATCTGGGCTGCGGCCTCTCGTACGTTTTCCGAAACATGTCGCCGATGCACCCCACCGGCTGGTCCTTCGCCTGGCCGATCCTTCCCTCGCAACAGCAGCGGCTGGAAGAGGATATCAAGCGCGAGGAGCGGAACAAGGTTCCCATCCTCGACCCGATCCCGGCCGAATTCGGCGCCGCGGTCTGCCTCGATCCGCCCAGCGAGGAGGAAGTCTGGAACAAGGTTCCCAAGTTCAAGAACGGCTCGCCCCCCTTCTATGAGACCCAGCGGAACAACGTCCGGATCCTGATCGAGAAGATCGGCGAGAAGGTGGACCCCTGCAAGGTCTTCCCCCTGGCGGGCCCCTGCCAGCTGGTCCACTGCCACTACAAGTGCACAGTGTACTACGACGAGCTCTACTGGTCGGACTACCCGATCCCGTTCAACCACGTCGATCACAAGGTGGAAGTCGTCTACTTCGACAAGGACCACCTCCGGCGTTGCGGCGGACCGGCCCAGGCAGCCACCCCGCCCCTTTGATCTGATCTGATTCCGATCCGAGGACGAGACAAAGACCGGATTGGCGACGTCGGGCAACCCCCGGCTCGCCCATCCGGTCGACTCGTTTCGAAGCCGCCGCCACTCACCCTCAAGGGACATAGAAGGGAAAGAGCCGCATCAGCTCCTCCCTGGTCGGCTGGGTCCCATACTCGCAGACCTCGAACGCCTCCGCATATTGAACGGCCTTCCCCTTCTCCTCCCCCAGCAGCTCGATCAGCTTCTTGCGGTGCTTCTCGGCGACCGCCCGCGAGCCCTTTTCGACCCGGGCACGCGTCCAGGCCATGCGCGCGGTCGCATCCTTCGGAACCTCGTGGAGATAGCCGAAGAGCCAGGGGTTCCACTCGTAGAACTGAGATTCCAGGGCATCGACGCAGCGCACCTTCTGGTCGATCGTCGAATCGATCGGCACCACGATGTCCGGCGCGAAGAGATTCGGCTTCTTGAAGTTGTCCTCGGAATAGAGGAAGACGGGGTTCTGCCGGAGCGCCGGGACGTCGGGGCAGAAGCTCGGGACGATGACCATGAACGCGGCATCCTGGACCAGGATCCCCGTATAGCGATGGTCGGGATGATAGTCGTTGGGGCGATGGGAAATAACAATATCGGCTTCCCAT
>CALKTZ010000177.1 GCA_937997355.1 uncultured Planctomycetales bacterium
GCGTCGGTCGACAAGCAGATCATCGAATATCCCGAAGGGCATCACACCTTGGAATTCGACCCCGACCCGGACGAGTACGCGAGAGACCTGATCGCCTGGCTTGACGCCCATCTCAAGGCGAACCTTGCGGCTCCGGCAGGTCATGAGACACTTGGTCGCGATGGGGCCTGAATTCCGATCTCGGAGCAAGGTTGGTTACCCATGGAACCGAAAAAGCGTGAGATTCGACAGGCCAAGAAAGAGATCAAGCAGGCGGGGAGCCAGCACCGTCGCCGCAAGCTGAAGGAAGAGCTTCGTGAGAATCCCGAGGAAGCTCCATACTCCGAGGAAAAACTCGGCCCCTTTTCCACGGCCCGACTGAACGGGATCGATGCGCCTCGCAAGCGGACAACCAACCCAAGACGCAAGGCGACGCCGCCTCCGCCCGATGCGATTATCGAGCCGAATAAGCCGACCAAGCCTAAAGCCAAGCCCAAGGCGGCTATTGCGATTGCGGCCTCGGCCTCGACCAGGCCTAAAGCCAAGCCCAAGGCGGCCGCGAGCGTTGATGGGACCAAGACAGTCAAGCCTAAAGCCAAGCCCAAGGCGAAATCCTGACGCCTTTCTCGGTCTCGTGATTTGATGGGCGAAGCATTCGCTCCCACTTCTCGGTCGACGCGGAGATTGTTCTCCGCGTCAAGCTTCCTGGCATGAACCGAAGGGCCGGAATACTTGACCGGCCCTTACCTCCATATCCCGTCACGAACGACTCATCGCTTGCGCGATCGGCCTTGCAATCCATCTTGAATCAAGGGGTCTTGGACTTCGCCTTGCCCTTGCTCTTGGCGGAGGTTTTGGAGGTTGTCGCGGTCGCCGCCGGGCGAAGTTTGAGCGAGAGCGAGTTGATGCAATAGCGCAGGCCGGTTGGGGCGGGACCATCGTCGAAGACATGGCCGAGATGGGCGTCGCACCGCCGGCAGGTCACTTCAAGCCGAGGCTCGGCCTCGCTGTAATCCCACTGCGTGGCAACGGCCTCCTTGCGGATCGGCTGCCAGAAGCTGGGCCATCAGGTCCCCGACTCAAATTTCGTCTTCGAAGAGAAAAGCTCGGCCCCGCAACAAACGCAAACGAACGTCCCCCTGGAATGGCTTCGGGAATAGACCCCCGAGAAGGGGGCTTCGGTCGCCTTGAGACGGGTCACCAGGAATTGGCTCCGAGTGAGAATTGTGCGCCATTCCTCATCGGTCTTCTGAACTTTGGTTTCGGAGGATGCCTTCGAATCGGCTTCGGAGGAGCTGGCGGAGGGTTTCGAGGTGCCAGAATCCTGAGCCGACGCCTGGTGATTCGCGGATGGGGCGAGTAACCCGATACCGCACCCGGCAATCAGCGAAAGCACGAGGATTCTGGCCGTGCGATTCATGGCATCGATCCCTTCAACTCGGTTTTGGTGGATTTGAAGACTTGTTCCTTTAGGAGTGCCGTCGCCTCGGGAGAGAACCCTTCGATGACGGCGACATCCTTGCCCCGGCGTTCCAGGGCATAGGCGACACCATCTCGCTCGCGGGTGAGGGCCAGCGCGGCCGGATCGGGTTTGGGGGCTCCCTTCTCAAGCTTATTGGTCTGATATTTTAGATAGCCGCTCGAAAACTCCTTCGCATCCTGTTCGCTGTCCCAGGTGGTGAGCCAGACGAGGCCGAGTTGCTGGGAAGCGTTCTCGAAGACCGCGTAGGCGTCGCCATCCCAACCCGCGGCGGCAGGCTTACCGCCGTCATTTCGCAGAAGTACGGCGAGTTGCATTTCGCCGAGGACGTTTCGTCCTAATTCTTTCCACTCGTCGCCGGGAGTCAACTTGCCCAGGTCGATCGTCATCGGGAAGTCGGGCTTCTCGCGATATTTGTCGGGGTGAAGGATCTGCTCGGTCGAAAGGGGCGGGTTGCGGTATGCCTCGTCGAGTGCCTTCCAGCCCCCCGTGTTCACCAGCTTCGTGCAATAAATCATTCCTCGGATGTAGGGGAAGAGCATCGACTCGCTGATGATGGGCGGTGCGCTCTTGAGGCTTTGCCCTCCTCCGAGAAAGGAGAGGAACGGCGTCATGAAGGAAAAGGCGCGGTCCATATCCTCGGAACGCATCCCGGAGATTTTGGTCCCATTCCAGTCCTCCATGCCGACCCCCATCATCGTCAGGGTGGCTTCCCCTTCGA
>CALKTZ010000178.1 GCA_937997355.1 uncultured Planctomycetales bacterium
CATGGACGCCTCGCCCACTCGCCGAGTTCCTCGACGGCGTCAAGACGACCGACGCCAACAAGCTGCTCGCCGAGACCGAAGACGCGATCAAGGCCAATCGCCAGGAGACCGCCTCGGCCCTGGTGCATCGCTACGGCACCCTCGGCCACGATCCCGCCCCGGTCTTCGCGCTCATGATGAAATACGCGGTGAGCGAGGACGGCGCACTGCACGCGGAGAAGTACTACAACACCGTCCGCGAGGAATTCGCCCTGACCCGTCCCGCGTTCCGCTGGCGGCAGCTCGTGGCCCTGGCCCGCGTGACCGCCTCCGAATGCGGTCGCCCCGCGCCGGGCATGGCCCAGGCCCGAGACATCCTCAAGGTCTGACGCCCCCGTCGCTCCAAACCCAGACGCCGAGAAGATTACACGCGAGATTTCGTGAATTATCCGACGAAATCTCGCGATTTTCTCGAAATTTCGCGAAATACCGATGACGGATGAATCGTCACAATTCGGGATACATCAAGCAGTTAGGAAATATAAGGAATCCGGCACGCGTCCTGCTTGGGAGTAAAGCTCTTGAAGGGGGAGGAAAATTCAATCGAAGGCGACATTCCCCGGATGGAGACGGAGAGATCCCAATGATCATGGCGCAACATCATCGCTTCAGCCTTCGGGCGATTCTCGGTCAGCGATGTTCGGAATGTGGTGAGGGATCGGTATTTCGGACCGCGTTCGGGATGAACGAACACTGCCCGATTTGCGGCACCAAGTTCGAGCGCGGACCCGGCTATTTCACCGGGGCCATGTATTTCAGTTACGGCCTGGGGATTCCGCTGATCGCGGCCGGGGTGCTCATCGGGAAATATCTGATCGTTCCCGACTGGCCGCTCCACTGGATCTTGCTGGCGGTTTGGGTGCTCTTCTTGCCGCTGGTGCCGATGATCTTCCGCTACTCGCGGGTCCTCTTCATTCATCTGGATCGCTATTTCGACCCCGACGACGGCAATTGACGGCGCAACGGAAGACCGGAGTCGATCCGGGGCGCGATCCAACAATCAGTAGGAATCGGCGGCCACGACCTCGCCGAAATTGCGCGTGGAGAGCGCCTGGAGGACGCCGACCCTGGCCCCGGGGAGGAGCTGGATGATCTTGTTGCCATCGGCGTTGAACGGGGCGTTGAGGGCGACCCAGGTGTTGGAATCGATCGGCCAGCAATCGATCGATTCCTTGAGGAACCGCACGGTGCCGTCGCCGAACGCCGCGTGGGCGCCGCCGGGATGATAGCTGGCGATGTCCATGGCCATGTAGGTGCGGCTCGTATCGGTGCTGAAGTTCAGGAAATTCTTGTACGCGTTGACCGGATAATAGCCGGCGATCTGCGCGTCGACCCATTGCCCCGAATTCCAGTCATGGAAGGTCGCCTGATCGGTCGGGGAGAAGATCCCCTGGAGGTGCTCGGCGAACATCATGGTGTTGCTCATGCCGTCGGTGACCTCGCCGATGCGGATCGAGCCGTGGGGGGGCAGGATGCCGTTGAAATTGTTCTTGCGCTGGGAGAAGGTCGCGTCATCGATGTGGAGCATCAGGTTCCAGGAGCCGACGACCCCCGCATAGCTGGTCTTGAACTGCTTCCAGGTCCCGGCCGGCGTGCCGGGATACATGGTGACGTCGGCCGTCAACGGCTGGGAGGCCACGGCGTCGCTGGGGCACCAGAGGGCGGAAAGCCCCATCGCGGCGATCGTGATGTTCTGGCCCACGAAACAACCCGTGTCGAAATTCACGGCCTGGTAGGCGGGGCCTTGCTCGTAATAGGGGAGCAGGGAAACGAGCACGCTGAAACCCCACTTCGAGCCCGGCCAGGCCGCCCGGCGGCTGAAGCTCCCCGCGGGCAACACGTTCTGCACCGACTCGTAATTCAAGGTCGCCAGCGCAAGCTGTTTGAGATTATTCGTGCATTGCATTCGCCTCGCCGCCTCGCGAGCCGACTGCACGGCGGGAAGCAACAGGCCGATCAGCACGGCGATGATCGCAATCACCACGAGAAGTTCGATCAGCGTGAATCCCTGTCTCGGTCGCAATCGCATCGGATTACACCATGTTCTAAGGGCCCGAACCTCACACTCGGGAGGTCCGAGAGCCGCGTCGGCGAGCACCGACCCGGATGTCAAGGGAGGTAGGAGGAGCAAAAAAAGCAGTGCGAAGTCGAAATATCATAACAATCGCTCTGCCGATCTTCCATCCGAGCGAATGCGTTGCATCGGGCTTTTGTCAAAGGATTACGAAAAATGGTCGTTTTTCATTGATTTCAAGCGTTATGGGTCGTGTGGATAAAATTGAAAGCCGTAGGGCAATGGCTTTACCAAACAGCTCAAGGGCATGCGGATTCGTCGGCGGCATGCCAGGTCTCCTTTTTCGGAGGCCGGGAAAACCGTTCCCGGGAGGTTGCGAATCCCAACGGGTCGGGTTAGCCTTAAACAATGGTTTGACCCCCAAGAGGTACCGACGCACCATGATTTCACTTCGATCGAAGCTCGCTTTTCAAACATCCCGGCAGCTCTCCCGACGTTCATGGAAACAAGCCGGGCCCGCCCTGCTTGCGGCCGGCCTGCTCCTGACGTGGGTCCCCCTGCCAGGTCTCCTCGGGGCGGAGCCCGAGAAGAAGGCTGACGCCGCCAAGCCCGCCGAGAAGAAGCCCGAAGCCAAACCGGCTGAGAAGAAGCCCGAGGCCAAACCGGCTGAGAAGAAGCCCGAGGCCAAACCGGCTGAGAAGAAGCCCGAGG
>CALKTZ010000179.1 GCA_937997355.1 uncultured Planctomycetales bacterium
TCGAATGGATCGGCCTCGTCGACGGGTTCCACGGGCTTCAACTCCGCGCATCGTTTCTCATGGGCCTGCCGCCGGGCGGTCGCCTTGAGGGAGTTCCTCGCGACGCGGAGGGCGACCCCGTAGAGCCAGCCGGCCGCGGAGTCGTATCGGCGAACCGAGTCCACCTTGCAGGCGAGGACCAGGAATGTGGCCTGGAAGGCATCCTGGGCGTCGTGGAGGTCGCCGAGCATCCGCCGGCAGACGCGGAGCACCATCGGGCCATGACGCTCCACCAGCGCTTCGAAGGCCGATTCATCCCCCGATCGGGCGAATCGATCCATCAATTCGCGGTCGGACATACGCCCGACCGCCCCCGCCGATGGGGGGAGGCCGCGGCGTTCCTGCGTGTTCGAACTCGGTGGTCCGCTTGCCAATGGTTCATCCCTCCTGGGCTCATTTTCCAATAAGGTAGTGTCCGGGAGGGGTGAAGCGATTCGAAATATCTTTTCGTCATTCGCGTCCGAAGGTGAAATCTTGGATTGTGGGATGAGGTTGCTGGGCGCGCCGGTCGCCTTACAAGGCACGCGCGATGGCCGATCCGCGGGTCGACGAGGTGGCTCGGGAATCGCGGCCGGTTCGGGTTTGTACGAAATCATCCAGCCCGCGACAACTTCGGTATCGGGATGATCTGATGACGGGGCGCGCCGCGCGGGCGAAGAAATAATGAGATTCTGGATTGCCCTGCCTTGCAGTCCGATTCCCGATGAGGCTTCAAGGGGAAGAGTCGAGGGAAGTCGCGGATTCCCGACATGAGGCCGCATGACGAACTCGGCCTCATCCGCCTGGGCGACCGCCTTCGAAGCAATCCGCGGATGAACGCACGAGTTCCCGGCCGAGGGCCGGGAGCGGGAAAATCGGCGGGCCGGCTTGATGAGCGGGGAGCGGAGCCGGGCCTGAAGTCTATTTATCGATTAAATTATTGACTTATTATGATGTCATTTTTTTGGTGCGATGCTTGCGCCGAAACGTGGGAGCGATTTCGGCGCAAGCACGAACTCGCGGCAAGTGCAGTAAGAGCCCGAGGGATCAATACTGATCGGCGCTGATGACCTCGCCGCCGGCCCGGGTGTGGAGGGCCTGGTAGACGCCGTTCGCCGGCAATGGGCCGCCGCCGACACTCGTGTAAGGAGCCTGCGCCGTGGTGAACTGGATCGCGAGAGGGTTCCAGGAGCTGACCGTATCCTTGACGAACTTCACGGAACCGTCGCAGAACGCGAAGTTGCAGCCCCCCGGGTGCAGGCTCGAGGCGGTGGAGACGTAATTGCCGTTGCTGTCGTCGCCGCCCCAGAACGTCGGGATCATGTTCGGGATGGCGAGCGACGCGGCTCGCGATTTGAAGAAGTTGGGGGGGAAGAGGGCGATGTAGGCGCCATCGCCGATCTTGCCGGTGGTCCACCAGTTGGGATCCCACCACCGCGTCTGCCCCTGGGCCGACTTGGTGTAGGACTTCTCGCCGAGCATGACCGTGTTGCTGGTGCCGTCGGTGATCGACCCGATCGAGATGACCCGCCCGCTCGGCCCCTTCCAAGGGAGTTGGGGCGGATGCCCGGCATGCTCGAAGACGCCGTTGTTCTGGCTCAGTAGCGAACTCGGGACGTCCGCCCACCCGCCGTAATAGAAGAGCGAGCCGAGATTGGCCCCGTAGCTGGTGAAGGTCATCGGGATCGGGGCCCCGTCCCATCCGTCATCCGCCTGCCCGCCGTATCGCTTGCCGACGATATCGCCGTCGCTCGGGCACCAGAGCGTGCTCAGGCCGATCCCGTTGACCGTGGCGTTGTGGGCCACGTAGAGGAATATCTGCGTGTTGTAGCAGTTGTAGGCGTTGCCCTGCTCGAGGAACGCCGCCATCGCCAGGAACTGCCCCGCATTCTGCGATTGCCATTCGACGGGGGGGGGACCGTAGCCGAATTGATCGCCCATCGGGAATGACCCGTTGGCATCGTGGTAGTTATGCGATGCAAGGGCGATCTGCTTCAAATTGTTGACGCACTGGATGCGTCGGGCCGCCTCGCGCGCCGACTGGACCGCCGGCAGCAAGAGCGCGATCAGGACGGCGATGATCGCGATCACGACGAGCAATTCGATCAGTGTAAATCCGCGACCGGGCGCGCGACGAGATACCGTCATGGCTCTCTCCGTGGGACTTGAGTCGGAACCGATTGGATACGAACGATCGACCGGAATGAAGCGAGGGGAATCGCTTCATTCGAATGAGTCCGATCAGAATCAGGGCAAGGCGAATAGGGCTAACCTGGCAATCGACGCAACGCCAGACCGAACCGCCGAACCGATCCGAATCGGGATTTCATTCGGATTTGCACAGTTCTCGATTCGACTGACTTATGCGCGATCGGGAGGCCGGGAGTCTCGATCCGAAGGAATCCGCCGCGTTGTGCGACGGTCCGGGTGTGAATTTGGTTTTGAGACGATGAAGTATCGGAAAAGGTGCCCCACAATCTAGAGGCTTCATGATCGAGAATCAACAGGCAACTGAATGTTTTTTATTGATCATTCTACTACATTATTAGGTATTATTTTCATGGTAGATCGGCCATACGGTAACGCAAGCCGGCCGATCGAAAGCGGCAGCATCCCCGGCGCGGATCCGATGGACGCGGGGCGGGGTTTCGAGTGTCGCGGATCGATCGCCGTTCAGGGACGACGACGCTTCCCCTTCGCGGCGGCGGCCCTGGAAATCTCCATCTCCTTGCGCCGGATCTCTTCGCGAGTGAGGGGAGGAGCCGTGCTCGGATTCTCGTTGAGCTTGGCCCCTGGAGGGGCGTCGAATTCCTGGCTGAACGCGACCTTTCCCTCATCTCCGGAGCCGCACCCAGCCTGGAGGAGCAAGGAGAATAGAATCGGGGTGAATCGGATCAATACTTTGCCGCGTGGCGACTCGGTCGGGCGGACGTTCAGCATGAATGGAGCCTCGACGTGAAGAAATCGGCAAAACCATTGGGCGACTCGATCGCGCGGAGTACCGAAGGCTCGGATCGCATGTCGATCACGGCCCAGAGGAAGCTCCGGCTTCGGCGGAACCGTCCCCGATGTCTGCTCCGAGACCGGAGCATTCGCGACGGTTCATGCCGAGGGTCCCGCGATCTCGGCTAGGACTGGGAGATGAGCCCTCCCGATAGAATGTGACGCCCGCATCATTTGGGATCGGACGATCATTCCACGGTCGATCATCGAATGCCAACAAAATCGCGAGCAACCGGAGGACTCGTCGCCCAGCCGGAATGAACCGCCCACGCGTCCTGGACCACATGAACGAAGTGGAATCCGCCAGGGAGGGGGAACGGATTCAATACGCAGGGGCCGATCCGGCGAGTCCCGGATCGTCTTCATCCGTACGGAAAGTTGGGGCTCGACTAGCGCGGTCGAGCGTCCTGCCCGCTGGCCGTGAAGTGCTCATAGAACGACGGCCAGTCGCGGAACGGGAAGTTGCCCAGTTCGCGGAAAATGGCCAGG
>CALKTZ010000180.1 GCA_937997355.1 uncultured Planctomycetales bacterium
CATCTCGCGAGCCGATACCAAGGCGTTTCCCGCACGCGATTGCAGGAATGGTTCAACGTATTTGACCCGGGCCATGAGGCTTGATACGTTCTCAGCTAGGTCCGGAATCCGCGACCGAAGCCGCATGCCATCCGGGAGGACATGATGACGGGACGATCGACGCGCCGGGAATTCGCCTCGACGCTCAGCCGGATGGGCCTGGCGACGGCCGGCGCCCTGGCCTCGGTGGAATCGGCGACGGGGTATGCCGCCAATGACGCGATCCGGGTCGCTTGCCTCGGCACCGGGGGGCGCTGCCGGACCCTGATGCAATCCCTGGTGAAGATCCCGGGCATTCAAATCGTCGGGGTCAGCGATATCTACGACGCTCATCTCGAAAAAGGCAAGCAACTCGCGGACCCTCGCGCGGTCGCGACCAGGCATTATCGCGAACTCCTCGATCGGAAGGATGTCGACGCCGTCCTGATCGGCAGTCCCGACCACTGGCATGTGCCGATGACGATCGACGCCTGCAACGCCGGCAAGGATGTGTACGTCGAGAAGCCCCTCACGCACGACCGTTCCGAGGGGGCCGCCGTGATCGACGCTCAGAATCGCAACTCCCGCATCGTGCAGGTTGGCATGCAGCAGCGGAGCATGCCCCATATCCGCAAGGCCCGCGAACGGCTCAAGGAAGGGGCCGTCGGCCGGGTGATCAAGGTTCACATGACCTGGAATCGGGGCGGCGCCAAGCGATTCCAACGGGTGCCGCTCGGGATCGACCCGAAGCAGGTGCTCTGGAAGGATTTTCTCGGCAAGGCGCCGGATCGGCCGTTCGACGAGTTCCAACTGAGGAACTGGCGCTGGTTCTGGGATTTCGGCGGCGGCCTCCTGACCGATCTTATGGTCCACTGGATCGACGTGGCCCACTGGCTGCTGGACCTGGACCACCCGCTCAAGGCGACCACGATCGGGGATCACATTGCCGGCGAAGGAGTTTGGGAAACCCCCGATACGATTCAATGTCTCCTGGAGTATCCCGGCCGGATTCAGGCCCACTTCGAAGGGACGTTCTCCAACGCGCGGCTGGGGGCGATGATCTGCTTCGAAGGGACCGACGGCACCCTCTATATCGATCGCGGCCGATACGAGATCGATCCCGAGCACGGCAAGGGGAAGCCCGAGAGCTGGATTCTGGGGAGCAATCCCAGGAAGGGGCAGGACTTCTACGACAAGCCCGATGGCGAATTGCTCCACCTGACGAACTGGGTCGAATCGATCCGGAGCCGAAAGCCTCCCGAGGCGCCGGCCGAGGCGGGGGTCGCCGCGGCCGGCGCGGCGCAACTGGGCAACGCGGCGTATCGTACGAACCGCGTCGTCGAGTGGAAACCGGCGTGAGTTCGCCTCGGGAATTGTCGGGGGGCGATCAGGGAGCTTTCGTTGATGGTCAGAGACGAACCGGAATGGGTGGAAACTTTCGGACAAGCTGGATTTGCGATCCTGGATCGCGTGATTTCTCCCGGCCAAGTTGCGGAATTGATCGAAGTGAGCAAGGGCTGGTCGGTCGTCGGCCGCGAAGGGGTCCTCGATCGTCGAGGTGAGACCTATGGAATTCGAGATCTCCTCTGGCGGTCCTCCGAGGTTCGCAGCCTCGCCGAGTCACCGGAGCTGAGGAAATTGGTCGTGCCGATCCTCGGACCTCGCGCATTCGCGGTGCGTGGGCTCTACTTCGATAAAACGCCGGAGACGAACTGGAACCTCCCCTGGCATCAGGATCTCACGATCGCGGTTCGGTCTCGTCGCGAGATGCCGGGGTTCGGCCCCTGGACACTCAAGGTGGGAATTCCGCACGTCAATGCACCCGCCGACTTGCTCGCCCGCATGATTACGATTCGACTTCACCTGGACGAATGCGGGCCTGAGAGCGGGCCGATGCGAGTGCTGCGGGGATCGCATGCGTTTGGAAAGCTGTCTCCTGGCCGGGTCGCGGAATGGTCGGCTCGCGCCGCGGAGTTCGCGGAGGATTGCCTCGTTTCGGCCGGAAGCGCCGTCGTCATGCGGCCGCTGATCCTTCACTCCTCCACGTCGGCAACCGGCCAAGGTCACCGACGGGTGATCCATATCGAATATGCCGCCGAGTCACTCCCCGATGGCCTCGCCTGGTACGAGCCGAATTAATCCGCCAACGTTCAACGCAACGCCAACGGCCGGAGTGTGAAGCCTGCGGCGGTCCCCTTGATCTTGTTCACCGTCGCCGAGTAGCAGAAGGTATAAACCTTGGCCTTGCTCAGCCCTTCCAGATTATGGAACTCTCCGATGTGAACCCCCTGGTCGACCAGCAGATAGCGGTGGACCGGGATGATCGTGCCGGGCGAGTTCGGCGGCGGGTTGACCTCGCATCCGCTGGTATCCGCGCCGACCATGATCGCCCCTTGGTCGGCCACGAGCCATTTCGCGGCGTCGAGATCGATCCCGGCGGAGTCGTGTTCGGCGAGCCTGGCGTGATCGGCGCCGTCTTCGCCCCAGTATCGCGCCGTGCCTGTCCGGACGAGCACGACATCCCCCGGCTGCAAGGTTACCCCTTCCCAGGCGAGGGTTTCCTGGAGATCCTTCGCGGAGATGACGGTGTGGCCGGGCAGGGCATCCACCTTCTTGAACGCGGCGACGTCGATCAGGACGCCCCGGGCGATGATCGGCGGGATCGTCGAGGCGTCGCATTTTCTGGGACCCCAATCGCCCCCCCACTCCGCCTCGGTGAATCCGTTATACCAGTGGAAGTCTTTTCCGGCCGTGATGTGCCCCAGGCCGTCGATCTGGGTGGCGACATTGTCCGAGATGAACATCGCGCCGGAATGCCAGTAAACGAGATCTCCATTCTTGGAGGGGGGCGGCGCGTCGGCATCTTGCATCCGGTGGATGCTATCGGGGCTTCGAAAGGTCATGATTTCGCCGGGGCTGTGGCCGGGCCATTTGAAACTCCGTCGGCTGTAGGTGAGCCCGAGGTCGAAAACTTCCCCCCTGTTGGCGAGGCGGAGCGCCGCGGCCCTCGTCTCGTTGGTCATGGCGTTCAGGGAGCCGATTTCATCGTCCTTGCCCCAGATCCAGCCCCAACCCGTCCCCTTCTTCCAGCCCTTGATCGAGCCTGGGTTCGTCTCGGCCGTTCGGGCCTGAGATTCGCGCCGTTCCGCCGATTCGGCGACCTTGTCGAAGCCGCCCCGATCGGTGATCTGGACGGCCAGGAAGCCCCCCAGGATTCCGCCAAAACATAGGACCGCCAGCGACCGTGGACTTCGACGTTCGATCATGGCGCTTTCTCTCGCGTTGAATTGAGAAGGGTTGAGCGTTCGGGCGGATCGGGGCTCGCACGACCGGGGACTCGATCCATCGAGGGGGCATTGTAGGTGGCGGTTCGCGGCATCGCAACGACCTGATGACCCTTCCGTGACGCCTGTGCTCAATTTTTCAAAGTCGTGGTTTTGCATCAAAATGCGGCGGAATTGCGAGCGGACCGGGCAGATTGGCTTTCCCATTCCGCGAGGATGCGATGAAACGGTTGGTATCGGATTTGCCATTGCAGGTTGGTGCAATCATCGAGTCCAATTGAAGCTTCCGGGCCGGGTAGATTTGCCCCCTCGTTTACGTTCGAGATCACTTTTCTTGGCAGACGTCTGGCCGGGCGTTTCGTGAGATGAAATCGCGAGGAGTCGGGACGCGTCCAGGGTTTCAGTTCGGCGTGGATTGATAGAGATCGAGGTGATGTCTTGGATCTCGAACGACTCGTTGGATCGACCGGAATTCGGACAGGGAGGGGCCGATGATCATTGGCGTCCGGCCGGAAAAACGCACCAAACGACCCCGGCGATCCTCGGCATACGCCGTCGCGATCCTCGCCTGCTTCTCGCTTTTGAATCTGATCACTCCGCCTTGCCGGGCGCAAGGGGGACGGAACTTTTCCAAGTTCTATCCCGATTCGAGCGATACCGCCGAGACCTTGCTGCGGAACGCCGCCAGCCATGCTCGGGATCAGCAGTGGTCGGAAGCGATCGATATTTACCAGCGGGTGATCGAGCAATACGGGGACAAGGTCGCCAAGCTCCCGAAGGATGAGCCGGGGAACGATCCGACCGGGGAATTCGTCCTGTTCGTGGACCTTCGGCGATTCTGCCACGGGAGGCTGGCCAAGCTCCCTCCCCAGGCGCGTGAGATTTATCGGAAGCGGATGGATAGCCAGGCCGAGCGTTGGTATCGGCAGGGGGAAGGCCAGCGCGATCTCGCCTCGCTGCGCCGGGTGGTCGACCAGGCGTTTTGCAGCTCGTGGGGGGACAACGCGCTCGAATTGCTCGGAGACCTGGCGTTTCAAGAAGGCCGCTTCGGCGACTCGCTCGCGATGTATCGCCGCCTGGTGACCGATCGCGCGGACGACCCGATGGCCCTGGTCCATCCCGACCCCGATATCGATCTCGCCCGGGTGGCTGCCAAGAAGATCTTCGCGCGGGCCGCCCTGGGAGAGTCTCCCCCCGTCCCCGCCGACCTCGAAGCGTTCGGCCAACGCTTCCCCAATAGCAGCGGAAGCCTGGCCGGGCGGAAAGGGGCCTACCTCGATATCCTCAAGAAGTCGCTGGCGGCGGATCATCTGGCCCCCCCCGCGCAGCCCGATTCCCGGTGGCCCACCTTCGCCGGCGCGCAGACGCGCACCAAGGTCGTCCCCAACCCGGTCGACGTCGGATCGCTCCAGTGGCGTGTCGACCTCGAACGATTCAATCCGAAGAATACCCCCGCAGCGATGTATCCCATGCGGGGCATCAATCTCAACGGGGCGTCGGCCCAGGAGAAATTGCTGGTGTATCACCCGATCGTCCTCGGCGATCAGGTGATCGTCTCCGACGGGTCGAGGGTGCTGGCCTACAATCTCAACGATCGCCCCCCCGGGCCGGAAGCGGGGGGGAGCCCCAACCGGACCGTCGAGGTGGTCTGGAAGCATGATCCGGAGAACGGCGGGGCCGTTCCCCAGGCGAGGCAGGCGTGGGGCATCCCTCGGTATACCCTGACCGCGGTGGGATCGAAAATCTATGCGAGGATGGGACCGGCCAATCCCCCCAGCTACGGCACGACCCGGGTCGTGGGAGGGGGCGGCTCGGAGCCCCTTTCGAGCTACATCCTCGCCCTGGATTGGAACGCCCAGGGGCGCATGATCTGGATGCAGAAATCGCAGGACCTGGTCTTGCCGAACCGGCCCAACGATCGGGTCAACCGCTTCGTCAGCTTCGAGGGGACCCCCGTCGCGGATTCCCGAAGCGTCTACGTGGCGGTGACCGACCGTCGGGAGCAGACCGCGACGTATGTGGCCTGCTTCGATGCCGAGAGCGGGGCGAATCGCTGGCTCCGCTATCTCGGGGCGGCTTCTTCCGAGAACGAGAATCCCATCGGCTTCGGGATGGGGATGAACGGCCAGCTCTCGACCGACTACGGGCATCGGCTCCTCTCCCTCGAAGGTCCGACGGTCTACTTTCAAACCAACCTCGGCGCGGTGATCGCCCTGGATGCCGATACCGGATCGGTTCGCTGGGCCGCCACCTATCCTCGACAGGATTTCGGGAGGGCCGGTCGGAACGAGCGAGACTTGAACCCCGCGATCATTCACGGAGGTATGGTGATCGTCGCTCCGAACGACGCGTCGGAGATTTTCGCCTTCGACGCCGAGACCGGGCGTCGGATCTGGTCGTCCGACCCGATCCCCGACGACCTCAAGCTGACTCACTTGCTGGGGGTTGCCCAGGGGCGGCTGGTCGCCACCGGAGATCGCGTCATCCTCTTCGACGCGAAGACCGGGAAGCTCATCCAGGCCTGGCCCGATGCCGGCAATTCCATCGAGGGATTCGGCAGGGGGCTCCTCGCCGGAGACAAGATCTACTGGCCGACGCGGAGCGAGATCCACGTCCTCGACC
>CALKTZ010000181.1 GCA_937997355.1 uncultured Planctomycetales bacterium
TCCTGCTTTCATGCACCATTATGAATGAGCGTCAAGCAATCGTCCAACGTCCCTCATTTTTCGGCCTCGCGCGGCTCGAAACAGTCGATAATCGCAAAATCGCCCGCGCGCAATTCCGGAAATCCAAGGCAATGGCCGGTCAGGATTCCACGATCGTAGATAATTGATCGGGCTCGGCGCCCAGGATGAATTTCCTTTCCGCCCCCAATAGGGCGTAAATTCTTCGCGTCCAGGAGAATGCGGATCGAAGCCGTTCGGGTGTCGCGCGTTCTCCTTCGGGGGTCGCCGCATCGGCGATCACGAGTTTCCGAGGCGCGATCAATCCCGCGATCTGTGCGATGTCCGCGATGTTGAGAATATTCGGCGCGATGATGCCCATCGGGACTTTTGACCAGGATCGATCAGACTCGGCAACGAAGCTGACGAGTCCGCCGGAAATGAAAACCGCATCGACCCTAGGATCCAGGGCGGCGGTTGCCAGCGCCACCAGGCTCAACGGCCCCGTTGCGCACAGGATGTAAGGTCGAGCCGGGAAGGGGCGTCCCGTTGGCAAGGGGCGTTCCGCGAGACGCCATTCGTCGAGCGCGTTCATCCAGCGTATCGTGTCCTGGACCCACTGTCCGAGGAGAGGGCGTCCGACCCATAAACACCATTCGGCCTCATTATGGTCGGGAACTCCCACCACCGGGGCCGTTGACGGCTTATTCGGGCCAACCGCTCGCAAACCGACCTCGAACCAGCCGAGATTGGACTCTTGCGTCGACGACTGGAGTTGCTGTTTTGAGAGAACTCTCGGAGGGCCGCCATTTGCGGGCGTCGGCTCGTCTCCGAGGTAGAGGACCGTCCCTTGTTTTCCCGTTGAGACGATTGTGCCGATTACCGTGATCCCTGGCTCGGTCGTCAGGGCGACGTGATCGAGCGCCGAGTCGTCCCGCCTCGAAATTTCGCCTCGGATCGTCGAGGAGGTTCCACCCAGGACGGTGTCGCGGATCGTCGGCGGGTACTGGCTGAAAATGACATCTCGAAACCCGTTGCTCATTCGAATGGCCTCGGCCTGCCAGCGTTCCCGGTGATCCGGAACCTTGGGCAGCGCGGCGAGCCGGAGGTTGCCCTCCTGCCTGGCGAATTGAGGAATCGTCACAACGGCTTTCGGACGAGAGGGGCCATCGGGAAAACAGCGGAGCGTGGCGGGATCTTCAACTTTCAACTCGGGTTCCGGAATTGGGCTGCCGTCTCCCTTGTTACGCAGCCATTTCTCGAGCCAACCGTAAAGCGCCTCGCGCATGGCCCGGTTGTAGTCGTGGCCCGATTCCACGGCGACATGGCGAATTCTGTCGGGCTGACCGAGGAGTCGATAGCGCTCTCGGGCGTAATCGATGCTCTTCTTCGCCTCCTCGACGCTGAATTGGAACGCGTCGCGCGTGGCGTTGACGACCATGAGCGCCCGGGGAGCCGTCATCGCCAGGAGATCGCCCGTCACCGCGTAGGTCAAACCGCCGACGTTCACCTCGCAGACGCAGCATGCGGCCGAAAGATAGGACTCATACGTCCCGATCCCGCAGACCGGGACCACGGCGGCCAGCCGGTCGTCGGTCGCCCCGGCATACAAGGTCTGATTCCCGCCCCCCGAAGCTCCGGTAATCGCCAGTTTGGTCGCATCGACGTCGGGTCGAGAGATCAGATAGTCCACGGCCCTCCGATTGTCGTAAACCTGGAGGCCGATGAGAGGAGTCCCGGTCGGCCAGAGCGACGCGCCGACCAGTGCGCCGTGATAGGTTCCGGCCCCCGGCTCGATCGCTCGCTCACCCGCGCCGAACGCATCGACGCAGAGGACGACGTAACCCATTTTGGCCAGGGCGATACACCTCGGCTGGACATGGGGATCCATCCGCGCCCAGGCCCAGTGTCCGTGAACCGACAGGAGCGCGGGCGCCCGTCCGACCAGCGGATCGGGGCGATAGAGATTCGCCGTCACCAGGACGCCGGGGCGGCTCTGGAAGGTCAGCCGGTCGATCGCATAGCCATCGCGGAGGATGGTCCCCAGGATCACCGGATCGAGCGGACAAGGTTGCTCGGGCATCCGACCGAACGAACGCCGAAGCCCTTCCTTGACGTCGGCAAGCCGTTGATCCCAGTCCTTGAGGGTCGTCGGCGGTTCGATCGCCCCCCGCGCCGAAGGTGCTCTCTGACGGATGAATTGAACGAACTGATCTCCGGGCTTTTCATTCTCGGCCAGACTGTTCATCTCTCTCCGTCCCCACGTCCCAATCGGCGGACCAGGTTGATCCCCTCAAGTGTCACAAGATTCTCCGCAAAGTCCCAGCCCCAAGTCGACTTTCTTCCGATTTCTGGCCCCTTGCTAGAGTTACACTCCTCCTGCCACGATTATAATAATTTCATAAATATGTTGACTATACCACATCGATAATCGTTGAATCACATCGACGGCGAGCGGGCTCTGCTCGCGTCCCTTGCAACAATGCGTGAATGACTTTTGCTCGGTTTTTGAAAAAATTACAGAACGCCCTTGGAAATCGGACCTAGGGTTGAGTATGTTGCTTACCTTCTCCTAGATTTGCTCCGCTCGTTTTCGTTTTATTTTGACCGCTATAGCATGTTGAATTCATGTGAATCCACACTTCGGGATGGACATGATCGCGTGCGCACTTTTTCGATCAGATTCAAGCAAGATGGCGCGTGTGGGTTAGCGATGAGGGACGTATCGTGACCGGAATGTCGTCTAGGGAGGGGAGGACCGTGATGAGGCACATCAGAGCCAAAACTTGCGCCTCGGCACTCTCTCAATTCTCCGGCAAGAACTCGGTGGTTCTGGTGACGAGCGGGTCTCGAATCAATCCTCAACCGGCGCCGATTCTCGCTCCATGGAGCGTGCCAGCGCACACGTAAGCTGATGTGCCCGACTCGCACTGGAGTCCGGCAATCGTGTTCTGGTCTTCTCAGAACGAATTGTATTCCCTGATCTCGGGGATCTTTGAATCAAAACCTTGTCGAACAGCAGCTCACTTTGGTCGCGAAAGTAAATTCAGGTCGAATGCGAAACGGCGGCGTCCGCGTATCGATTGCGAGGGTCTGGAACGCCGTGAGCTCATGGCAACCGCCGGGTACGACTATGTTCTGAGCGGCGACGCGTGGTCGAACCCGTCGCACATTACGTACAGCATCCCGGCGGACGGGGTCTTCTGGGACCACGGCGTCAACAATCTGAACGCGACGTTCGACGCCAAATTTGGCCCCGGGGTTTGGGAACGCATCATCGCGCGGGCGCTCTCGACCTGGCAAGCAACGGCGAACATCAATATCTCCCCGGTCTCCGACGGGAATCAGGAATTCAATA
>CALKTZ010000182.1 GCA_937997355.1 uncultured Planctomycetales bacterium
GACCTTCGGATTTCGAATCGAAATCTCCGCGGACCGGCGCAAGAAGGCCGTCTCGGTGGGATACGTTTGCGACACGGGGTGCTGGACGCCGGAGATGGCGGACGCCGTCGCCGACGTGGATGTCCTCGGGGTCGAGTTCAACCATGATGTCGTGCTGCAACGGTCGTCCGGCAGGCCCCCTCACCTGATTTACCGGGTGCTCGGCGAGCGCGGACATCTTTCGAACGAGCAGGGAGCGGACCTCGTGCGCGAGGTTTTCGCGAGATCGGGTCGAAATGCGGTCCAGCATCTGGTGCTGCTCCACCTCAGCGGACAGTGCAACCATCCGTCGTTGGCGCTCGGGGCGGCCAACGGCGCCGTCGAGGGTTCGGGACGGGGGAATCGGGTGATCGTCCATGCGGCACGCCAGGACTCGCCCCACCCCAACATCTGCGTCGCCCCTCCTCGACGCGCTTCGCGTCCCTTGATCTGGCATCCCGGCCCCGGCCCCGCCCTTTCCGATCCCGCCCCGATGAGTGTCGTCGTCGACTCGGACTCTGAAGAAGCGATCCCGGTCCCCTTTTGAATCGGAAGTCGCCCGACCATCCGTCGTTGATCGAGAGCTCACCAGGAAACAGCCTCCCTTGAGGATCGAGCGACTTGGCCCATTACTTCGCCAGCGATGTCCACCTGAGGCCCGACTATCCGGGGCGTGGGGTTCGCTTCCACGAATTCGTATCATCGTTGCAGGCAGACGATTCGCTAACGATCGTCGGTGACCTCTGCGACTTCTGGATGGGCGCCCGGATGTCCGAAAGGGAAATCGGCCGTTGCGAGGGGATGCCGGCATTGGCGGAGTTCCGACGGCGAGGGGGGACGCTCGCCATCATGGCCGGGAACCATGACCTCTGGCTCTGTCCGCTCTACGAGCGACTGCTCGACGCGTCGATCATCGAGGAACCCTTCGAACAGGTCGTGAACGGCTTGAAGATTCACCTGGTCCATGGCCACCTGCTCGGAGCCCGCGCCCGCTGGAAAGGGTTCATGGAAAGCCGGGCCTTCTTCCGGGGATTCGGGGCGCTCCCGAAGCCGGTCGCGGTGAGGCTTGACGCCATGCTGGCCCGCAAGAATTCCCGGGAACTGTTCGCCGACGAGGAACGACACCTGGCGATTTATCGAACCTACGCCGGGAGCCTGGTGAGCAAGCCCGACCTGGCGATTCTCGGCCATGTCCACCGGCCCGTCGACGAGGCGACCGGCGGTCCCCGGCTGATCGTGCTGGGAGGTTGGCAAAGAGGGTCGAGCTTCCTCAAAATCGATGAGAAGGGAGCGAGCTTCCTCGTCCGTCCCGCCGCGAAACCGAACCACCCGGAACATGTCCTGGACCGTTGAGCGAACCTCCGAGAAGCCAGGAATTGTCAAGGAAGATGCACGACACGTCCTGAAGAATCTCCTTTTACTGAACCGATTGGCCGAACGTGTTGAAATCCCCCTGCCCGGCAGGCGGATGGATTTGTCCGAAGACCCGAATTGCCGAGTGAAAGTCCACCGTGAAAATCGACCATCATCTGCATACCTCGCGCCACTCCCCCGACAGCATCATCGACCCGATCGAGCTCATCGAGCAAGCCCGGGCCATCGGCCTCGACGGCCTGGTCATCACCGAGCACGATCATCAGTGGGATGCCGAGGAACTCGCCGACCTGTCCGCGAAAGCCGGAGGACTCAGGATCTTCTCCGGCGCGGAGGTCTCCGCCATCGAGGGACATTTCCTGGTCCTCCCCTCGCTCGACGAAACGCCCGCCGGCATCTCGCTGGACGAGCTTCTGCCGATCGTTCAGAAACATCAGGCGGCCATCGTGGCCGCCCACCCGTTCCGCTGGGATCAGCCGTTCCACTCGTTCATCGAGCGTCATGGCCCGGTCTTCGACGCCCTGGAGCTCGTGAGCAGCAATGTCACCAGGGAGACCCGCGAGAAGACCGAGCAGGTCCTCAAATCGCAGCCCGGGATGGGGCGAACCGGCTCCAGCGACGCCCACCAGGTCGAGGTGGTCGGCTGCTATTACACCGAGTTTCCCCGGAGGATCGAGACCATGGCCGACTTCGTGCGGGCCATCCGGAGCAAGCAGGGCCGGCCTCGATTCCGCTCTTGCGATTACCTGACCAGCGGCCCGGTCGGAGACGACGGCGAGTGATCGGCACGCCGTACACTCCCCGGCAAGGAAACCAGCCGCGGCTCATGGCCGACCGCACTACGGCTTGCGTTTGCGGATTTCCGTGTTGTGTTTCCGGATCTCGTTGAACTGGTCGATCGCCTGCCTCAAGGAAACGCGCACGGACTGCTCAACAGCCGAGGTAGACGTCTGGAATTCGGCCATCTCCTCCGCGTCGAGGGGAGCATTCGTCGCGCGCCTGGCCAGTTCGAGCATCCGACGGTAGGGCGCGGAGGTTTCGGGGACGTCGAGGACTCGTTCGAGTTGTTCGAGCAGACGGACGACCGTCGTGGCAGTCGCTTTCGATTTCAGGAAGGGCTTGATGCTCCTCAGGATTTGAAACGTCTCCTGAAGCTGCCCTACCCTGAGTCGGGATGCTTCCTCATTACGAATCAGGGCTTCGCCTCGCTCGCTGGAGGCTTGCACGAAGCCGCAGGCGAGGATGAGGATCAGGGAAAGGATTCCCAGCTCGAAGGCCCTCGGCTTCCGGACCAGCCAGGGATGGGCGAAGCCCACGACCGCGCCCACGATCGCCCCGCCGGCATGCCCCCAGTTGTCGACCCCCACCCCTTTGAACATGAGTGGAAAGCCGACCCCGAGGATCGCGGTCAGCGCGATGACGGTCACCATCTGCTGGCGCAGATACTCACCCCTGGAAGTCTTGGACCGCCAGCCGACGACCGCGCAGAGCCCCACCAACCCCAGGATCACGACCGATCCCCCCCCGGAATGGACATTTTCCGGATATTTCAGGGCCATCCGCGCGAGGGCCGAGACCAGGTTGCCGAGGCCGGCGGTCAGGGCGTAGATCAAGACCATCTGATACGAGCCGTACCAGCTCTCGACGATCGCGCCGAGCTGATACATGGCGAACAGATTGAGGCCGAGATGGACGAGACCATAATGTACGAAAGTGCAGGTCACCAGGCGCCAGGCTTGCCCGTAGCGCAGGTCCCGGATGGTGAGGTCGCCGAACGGATGGCCGTTCGTCATCCCGATCATCAATTTCGACCAACGGCTGTGGTGAGGGGGGCCGTTGAAATCGAACTGGGCGACCATCGCGACGAAAACGACAAGCCAGGCCAGGCAGAATGCCATGGTTGCCGGCGAGTCCTTCATGTCAGAAATCACGTGGCGGAACGACATCCGAATTCAGAGCTCGGTTCCATGGAGGAGTTTGGCGTAACGCGTCGACCGTCGAGGTCTCCGGTTATGGATCGGCCGTGGACCCGGTTCACTTCAGGAGCGATTTGAGCCCCATCTTCAGGGAATGCCAGGCGTCGTCGTCCATCACCGGTCTCAGACCCTCGGTCGGCAGCGGTTTTCCCAGGGGCACCCACGACTTACAACCTTCCTGCTCTGTCGTGACGTCGAGTCCATACGGAGTATCTCGCCTATAAACGCGTAATGCCAGGACCCAGAGCCCCGGCTCTCGATAATGGAACCGTTTGAGGATCGTGTCGTCGGTCCATACGTGGAACTCCCGGATTCCTTCGAGGCACGAA
>CALKTZ010000183.1 GCA_937997355.1 uncultured Planctomycetales bacterium
CAACGAGCGGCTCCGTGCGCAAGACGCCCTGATCGCACTCGGCAAGAAAGCCCTCGGCGACTCGACCGCCGCCCTGGCCGACGACAAGACTCCGGAAATCGCCCGGCGTCACCTCGTCTGGGTCGTCGATGCCATCGCCGGGGGGACCCCCGAAGGGGCCACTCCCCTCATCGCCGCGCTCAAATCTCCATCGGCCGACGTGCGAGCCCAGGCGGCCCGCGCTTTGGGAGAACGCGCCGTCGCAACCTCCGAGGATCCTCTCAAGGCCCTCCTCAAAGACCAGGAACCCTCGGTCCGGATCCAGGCGATCACGGCATTGGGGAGGATCGGCAAGTCGTCTTCCATCACATCGCTCATCCCGATCACGGCCGATTCGGATTTCCACCTGGCCTATGCGGCGCGAAAGGCCCTCGACCGGATCGGCGAATGGTGGGAGATTTCCCGAGGGCTCGCCTCCCCCGATCCCAAGGTTCGCTCCGGGGTTTTGCTGACCCTGGAACGGGTCTACGACCGCAGGGCGGTCTGGTCGTTGTCCCGGTTCGCACAATCCAATCAGGCTTCCGACGAGGAGCGAGCCAGGGCCCTCCTCGTCATCGCGCAGGTCCACCGCAAGGCCCCTCCCTGGGATGGGAAGTGGTGGGGGACGCAGCCGGCTCGCAACAAGCCGCCGGCCAAGACGATCGCCTGGGAAGGCACCCCGCTGGTGCTGGCCACCATCTACACGCTCCTGAATGACACGGCCGTGCCAGTTCGCCTCGCCGCCATCGAGGCTGTGGTCGAGACCGGCGACAAGGTGACGCTCGCCGATCTCCGCCAGAAGTTGATCTCGGATCCCAGCCCGGAGGTCCGCATGGCCATCGCCTCTGCGTTCGGCCGCATGGGGGACGTGGACTCGCTCCCGGTCCTGACCGCGGTCTTGCGGGACTCGAAGAATCCCGAGGCGGTGCGAGACTCGGCGCTCGCGGCGGTGGAAACGATCGGATCGGACCAGGCCGTTCACGTCCTGCTCGAACTGCTGGCCCAAAAGGAGATGTCCCCCGATCGCCTGGAACGGGTGGTCGTCACCCTGGGACGCCTCAAGGACCACGCCGCGATCGCACCGCTGTTGACGCTCCTCAAGGTCCCTCAACCCAAACTCCGGGCCACCGTCGTCGAGACCCTGTCGACGATCGCCACCGCCGGCAAGTCCAAGGAGCGTGAAGTGCTGGGGCCGGCGTTGAAGCCCCTCCTGAGCGATTCCTCACCCGAGGTTCGAAATCGGGCCATCGCGGCACTCGGCGCCATCGAGGACCGCTCGGCCATCCCCGCACTGATCTCCGCGACCGACGACGAGGCCACCCGCTTCGAGGCGATTCGCGCCCTCGCCCAGATTCCGGATATCTGCGCGCTCCAGCCCTATCTCCGAGGGCTCGCGGATAAGAGTCCGGAACTCCGCAAAGTTGCGGCCAATGCGCTCGGACTCCTTCGAGATCAGGCCGCCCCCTTGCTCGACCAGCTTGCCGGGCGTAACGAAATTTCGCCGTCGATCGTCCCCGAGCTCAAGACGATCTTCGAGAGCCCCGAACCGGTCATCGGCTGGAACATCATCGGCCCATTCTCCACGAAATCCCTGCCGACGATCGCGGCCGACCAACCGATCAATACCTCCGGGCACCTCGACGGGACGGACGGCAAGCCGGTTTCCTGGAAGGCGGAAAAATCGGCCGATGCGCGAGGCATGATCGATCTCGGCAAAATCTACAAACGGGATGGCGGGCTCTCGGCCTATGGCTACGCCGAGCTTTCCAGCCCGGAGGAGCGTAAGGCCGTCGTCTCCGTCGGCTCGGACGATACCTTGACGGTTTGGGTGAACGGCAAGCAGGTTTACGAATCGAAGACCGACCGCGGGTATGCTCCCGACCAGGCGAAATTCGAGATCCCGCTCGTCAAGGGGACGAATCGCATCCTGATCCGTTGCGGCAACAGCGGCGGCGGGTGGCAGTATTCGGTCGCGGTCTCCTCGCCGTCGAATTACGCGTTCCTCAAGGGGCCGGCGCAAGGGGCGTTCAATCCCGACGTCTACCGGGCCGCCGCCCTCAAGGAGAAAGGCGACGCGCGACACGGCCAAGCCCTGTTCAGCGACCTGAAGGGGCTGGCCTGCGTGAAATGCCACACGGTGGGACCGGAAGGGAGCAAGGTCGGCCCCGAGCTGTCGAGCGTCGGGGCGAAATACCCCAAGGATGAGTTGATCACGGCGGTCCTCGCCCCCTCCTCCAAGATCGCTTCGGGCTACGAACCGACCATCTTCGCGCTCAACGACGGTCGAGTTCTCAGTGGGATCGTCAAGAACGAGGGGCATGACCGCGTTGAAATCCAGGACGCCGACGCCAAGGTGATCAGCTTTGCGAAGGATCAGATCGAGGAACGGCGCAAGAGCGACGTCTCGCTGATGCCGAACGGGCTCGCCCAGGGGCTGAGCGTCAAGGATTTCACCGACCTCATCGCCTACCTCGAAACCTTGAAGCAACAGCCCCCGGCGAAATGATCGGTTCCCGTCCTGAACCGGATTGAAGCGAAACGGGGGAAGCCCCTCTCAAAGCGAGACGGCTTCCCCCATTTTTTCATTCCGTCAAACGAGATTGGGTTCGTTTCGCGAGATTTGGCCTCCTCAATAGGAGTCGGCGCTGATGACTTCGCCCGAGCTGATCGAGCCCAGGGCGATCCAGGTCGCGCCGCTGATGGTATTCTTGATGAATCGAACGGAGCCATCGCCGAAGAGGACATTGACCCCGCCAGGATGCTTGCTCCGGGTGCCGGCGAATGAATAGGCGAAGGGGTTGACGTTCTGGCAAGGGAGCCCGGCTTCGGGGATGCAGAAGCCGTTCGGCATGGTGTCGGATGTCGCAATGCCCGGGGAAGGCTTCAGCCCCGGATTGACCGACTGGTAAAAGTCGGTGAAGCCGTTCGGCGTAAACCGGGTGTTGAAAGAACCGGCCGAGGCATTGCTGGACCAGACGAAGCCGCGAATGTCGTAGTTGCTCCCCTTGAGGACCTCGCCGAGGAAAACCGTGTTACTCAGGCCGTCGGTCACGGCGGCGAAGGAAATGGTCTTGTCGAGCGGGAAGGGCATCGGCAAGGTCATGCCGGCCAAGTTCGTGGTCTGGAGCCCCTGGTCATACTGAGTATTCCCCCAGTTGACCGCATAATTCCCCCGGGTGCTCGGAAACGGGATGACGGTGTTGTAGGGAGGAGGCCAGGTATATGGCGTGTCGCGGTCGCTCGGGCACTGGAACATGCCCAGCTTGGAGACCGTGACGGTGCTGTTGGCGAAGAGTCCGAGGGGCAGTCCGGATGGGCCGAGGAGGGGTCCCGACGAGCCGAGGCTATAGTTGAAGGCATTGCTGGTGGTGAGCTGCTCATAATAAGGGAGCAGCAGGACGAACCACGGGGTATCCTGGCAGCCGTTCAGCACATTTCCGCTGCACTGGCCATTGCCGTTGGCATAGGTTCCGATCGAGAAGACGCGACCGGTGACGATCACGTTCTGCGCGCTGTGATAGTTGTGAACCGCGAGTCCCATCTGCTTCAGGTTGTTCGTGCACTGGATGCGTCGGGCCGCCTCGCGGGCGGCCTGCACGGCCGGCAAGAGTAAGGCGATCAGCACGGCGATGATGGCGATCACGACAAGCAGCTCGATGAGCGTGAACGCCCGGCGTTGACGATTGATCATGCTCTGAACCTCTCTGCTCTTCAAGAATACCGCGATTCCCTGGGAACATCCTCTGAATTCTTTGGGAGACAATTCCCGCGACGGTTGCGCCGAGCAAGCGTCGCCGACCGACTCGAAACAGCCTTCCGAACTCCCATTGGTGACATCAATGTGTCGATGAAATGGATTGAGCGCCGGTGCATTCAAGAATAACGCACATCAAAGGCGCAAACACGACCTGTGCATGATGACAAGGATCAACTCAAGGATATGCACGGTTCGAACGGAAGAGAAGACTATTTGTCCGAGAGCATGATGAAATCATCATCCAAAACGACCGGCCGCGATCGGATGATGCGACGAGCCGATGCGGTTCTGCTCACTTCAATTCGATCGTCTGCAATTCTTTCGTCTCGGGCGTGATGGTCGCCTTCAGCCCCGAGGTCGTTTCGTTGAGATACTTCGCGGGGAAAGGCAATCCCTTCGGTTTGGTCCCCGCCCGATAATCGAGCGGCTCAACGCTCACCTGAAACTCGCCATGGGAGACGTTCGTCCCGACCCCCCCCGCGCCGAGGGTGAAACTCCCATCGGGCTTGAGCGTGCCGTACAGCGGCATGAACGGCTCTTGCAGCGGAATGAGCGTGACCTGCCCCCTACTCAAAGGCTTTCCGTTGGCCAGGACCACCTTGCCCGTGACGGTCTGCTCCACGAGCGGCGCCGACGCGGCGTTCGACCCGTCGCCACACCCGGACCCCGCCGACGCCATGGCCAGGATGAGAGGCAGCAGGGAGAATCTTCTCGAAAAGTTCATCCCGTTGGCCGGGATGTTCGGAAGGAATTTCTGAAAGACGTGACTCATCGTCGAAATCCTCGGTTGTCCTCGATCGTCCTTCGTCGACGCCGGCAACACCTGATCTCTTCGTCCGAGTTTCGCACGTTTCGCCGGATTTGGTAAGCGAGTTCTCTCCGCTTTCTCCTCCGGATTCAACGAGTTGATCCGCCCCCGAGGTACTCGGCGATCGCCCTCGCGGCCGAGCGATGTCCCGCGGCCGACCAGTGCGTGTCGTCCGCGAGATAGAGCAGCTCGCCCCGCGCGGCCTCGGCCTGAAAATGCGGCGTGAGGTCGAGATAATCCAAATCGGGGGCGATGCGCGAAACCAGGTTCCCGACGATGCGGGGGAGGTCGTCGATCGGCCACGTCGCGCAAATCGAATCCCGCGGAAACTCGCACGCCGGCCGATAGACCCGGAGCTTGGACGGGATGAAGAGGATGACGAGCCGGGTCCCCCGGGGCCGACAGACCCCCCGGGCGGTCGCGAGGATTTCCTTCAATCGACCGAGCGGATTGGCCGCGGCAGAGGCCCGGCTCGCGCTCCCGTCCAAGGCGACCGGCTCGCGGCGATGGTCGCCGCTGGCGAAGAAGATCGGGAGACGTCCCCCCCCCCGGAGCCGCGAACCACCCCCGATATCGCGATGCCGGACGCATCGGCTCGGGATCGATCCACGTTCGAATCAGGAAACCCAGCGCGTTGGCGGTGAAGGACCGATCGGCGAGGCTCGGGGCGAGCCCCCGGCCGGTTCGCAGGCATTCTTCCAGCATCTTCCGTTGCGTTGCATACTCGGCGATGTCGGCGATGTCATTCCCCTCGTAAAACGCCCAGACGCAGACGTCCGGCCGCCGTGAGATGCCGAAGCGTCGCAGGACGTGAAGCTCATGCTCGGGTCCGTAGCCCGCCTGGCCGAGATTGACGACGATCTTCCGCTCTCCCAGCTCGTCCGCCAGACGGGCCGTGATGAGTTCCTCGTCGGGCACGTGCGCCCCCTCGATGAATGAATCGCCGATCACGGCGACATCGGCGCGATCGAGATCGCGGGGGTTGCGGAAGCCGTCGCGGTCGTAGCGGCGATCGCTCCGGTAAACGCGAGCCGGCCCGGCATCTCGGAGCCAATGCACCTCGTTCCCCGTGAACGATTCGCGAATCTGCTGGTGTCCTTTCTTCAGGTAGATCAGTTCCCGGTCGGGGCGATTGCTGGGGCGCTGCCAGGGTGGGACGGGAGTCGCGAAGAGCCTTTGATAGTCGAGAACTCGAACGAGGGCGGGAACCTCGAACACGGCGACGCCCAGCAAGACTGCCAGGGTGCAGGCCATGAAGCGAATCCCCCAGAATTTCCGGGGTCGTGGGAAAAGGGTAACAATGAATCCCCAGACTGTGGCGTAAAACACGATGATTGAGCACAGCAGGCGAACGGAGCCGGGATGTCCAGCCCGGACAAGGGCAAATCCGAGCCCCAGGCCCATGGCCGACGAAGCGAGGAGCCATCGGTTTCGTCTGATGGAGGAAATCGTCGTCGCCCCTTACGTCTCCACTTCGCGATCGTTCCTTTAGATCCATCCCAGGGCACCAAAAGGGATGGTGCGATTTGTACCGGCAAGCCGAGATTTGTCAACTTTCACCCACGACCGACAGACCGCACCCCCTGGACGCTTTCCGGGCAGTAACGTAACATCCTTGGGTGACGATTTTCCGCGTCGGACAACGCAAATTGGTGCCCGTACTGGGGTAGCGAGGCAGGGCAGCGCGTGACCGAACCCGAGAGCGAACCTCAATCTGAATCCGAGTCGTTCCGAGAGTCCGCGGCCGAGGCCGCTTTCTCCCCTTCCGCTCCGCCAACGCCCCCCGCGAGCCCGCCACGCTCGGCCCCCCCTACGATCCGGATCTCTGGGGCCTGGCGTATGCTGGCGATCCTGTTCGGTTTCCACTTCCTGGAATCGGTCGACCGCTGGCTCCTGCCGGCCGTGTTGTCGCACATTCATCAGGATCTCCGCCTATCCAACGACGAAGCCTCCTGGCTGACCTCGATCTTGCTGGTCAGTTTCGCCCTAGCGAGCCCGAT
>CALKTZ010000184.1 GCA_937997355.1 uncultured Planctomycetales bacterium
CGATTGTCTTCGGCGATTTGAGCTTGAGCGCCCAGAAGGGGAGGTCGATCCAGTGGCTGCCGAGATCGCTCATGGTGCCATTGCCGAAATCCCACCATCGATACCACTTGGGGCCGGGGAAATAGACGCCGTGATAGGGGCGAGCCGAGGCCGGTCCCAGCCAAAGATCCCAGTCCAGCCCCTCGGGGACGGGGGGCGTTTCCGCCGGCCGATCCCGCACCGAGACGATATCGCCATATTTTTTCGCATCGGCGTCCGACTGTCGTCCCCAGGCTCGCCCGACCCAGACGTGTACCTCGGTCACGGGGCCGATGGCGCCTGTCCGGATGAGCTCGACGACCCGACGATAATTGTCACCGGCGTGGATCTGCGTGCCCATCTGGGTGGCCACTTTCGCCCGGCCGGCCGCTTCGCGGATCACTCGGGCTTCCCAGACATTGTGAGTCAGTGGCTTCTCGCAATAAACATGCTTGCCTAGTTGAAGGGCGGGCAGGGTGGCGAAGGCGTGCGTATGCTCCGTGGTGCTGACGACGACCGCGTCGAAATCGCCGGCACGGTCGTAGACTTTCCGGAAGTCGCGAACACGTCGCGCCTTGGGGTGGGCCACCGCCGCCTGGTCGATCGCGGGTGCGAAGACGTCGCAGAGCACCACGATATTCTCGGAGGCGCCCCCTCCGAGATTCGCGCCTCCTCGCCCGCCGACGCCGATCATGGCGATGTTGAGCTTATCATTCAGATTGCGCCCTCGCACGATCGAGGGCATCGCAAAACCACCGAGGGCGGCCGCTCCCGCGCCGGCGACGATGTGGCCGAATTGCCTTCGGGTGGACCTTCCCGGATTCAAGAGACGGTGATCACTCATGAGGAATTGTCCTCGGGGTTGGGCATCTCACGGCATGGTCTGGGGACGCGTCGGCGGCCGGATTTCGATGCTTCAGGATGAATCCCCCCGGGGCCCGTTGCAAGCCCTTGGAATCCGAAATCCGCGGATGTTTTCGAATCATCATCGGACTGCCTCGGGGACGCATCATCCGAGCAACTCGGCGAGTCGCTTGACCTTCTCGACGCCCAGGCTTGCCACGAGCGGCTTCATCACTTCCATCGCCTCGATCAGATCGGCATTGTTGCTGAAATAGGGATTGGATCGGCCGCGAATATTCCCCTGGCTCTTCGCTTCGGCCATTTTTTTAGCCAACGATTTCCCCGCCGAGAAATGAGTCGGGCTGAGATCGATCCCGAACTCACGCTTGACGAACTCCACCCCCTCGGAGGGGGACTCAATCCCATTCGCCAACGCCTGCCGGATTGCCTCGGCCTTCGAGATCGCCTGGCCGCCGCTCTCTCGCCCCTGATTGTCCGTCGCCCTTGATTTGGCCGCCATTGGATTTCCTTGATGGATTGAAAAAAATAAAAGAGATCAAACTTGTCCACCAAGATATTTGTCTTGGTGGACGCGGATTCATGAGAAAGGTTACCGGGCGTTCGCCTTTAATTTTCGCCCCGGACGGTCTTTCGGGGGGCCAGTCATAATTGTGTCGAAAATCAGGAAGGCCATCTCGTCGGCGGTTTGTTCGCCGAAGGTGACGCGCCTGGCCGGTTTATTGGGATTCGCCGGGTTTGCGTCGGAATTGTCATACGTCCAGCGGACATCGATCCTGGTCCCGGCCGGGAGTTTGAGGGGCGCTGTATATCGATAGTAGTATTGCCAGTTGAAATCCCAGTCGGAAATCGAGATGAGCGGAATCTTGCTCGCGTCGGGGAGTGTCGCCACGGCATGGACGGTTTTCCCGATCAGGTGCATGTGGGGAAAGACCCCGAAGAGGGTCGAGTCGGCATCCAGCGTTCGGGACGTTCTCACCTCGTAGTTGGACGCGCCGGGGGGGATGTTGATCTGATCATTGGAGAAGGCGCTGAGTTGCAATCTGGCCCTGGGCTTCCGGTCGGTGAGATAGATCCCCAGGACGGACTGCTCCGTCTCGGGCTTGCCGCTGGGATGGAGGTGGAGTTGCAGCACCAGGTCGGTTTTCTCGGGCCAGGGGGCGGCGAGGTCGTCGGGGAGGAGATGCGGATCCATGCCCGGCGTCCAGATTGAGAGTGGACCGGAGAGGATTCGCCCGGGGGGGGCCAGCCCCGACAGGAAACTCTTGCCATCCCCTTCGGCGAGCCTGGCCATGGCCTGGGCATGCGGCAGGGCCGAGAGGACGGCGTGATGGACGATCTTGCGATTGCCGGGGCGATATTCGATCGACTTGATATAACGGCCGGCCGGGAGCTGGAACGGGAGGACGAAGCAACGATACTCATCCGGGCCGGACGCGGCCAGGGTGTACGGCTCCGGCATCTTGAGGATCATGTCGGGTTCGCCGAGTTGCCACCCCTCGGTGAACTTCGGAGCAGGGGGGAGGTCGGCCGGATTCCCTTCGATCGCGCCCGTCTCCGCCCATCGGCGGATCAAGGCGATCTCCTCGCCGGTGAGTCTCCGCTCATCGGCGAACTGCCCGGCTCCATGATCGGCTTTCCATGGGGGCATTTGCCGGCTCGATGTCAAGTCGGCAATATACGCGGAACGCTTCGCCGCGTCGCGATAGCTCAGGAGCGAAAACGGCGCGACTTCTCCGGGGCGGTGGCAACTCGCGCAGCGTTGGAACAGGATCGGGGCAATATCCTTGCAGAACGTGACACTCTTCAATTCGCCGGCCGTGGCCGTTTGCGGGAGGCAAAGGGCGGCGAGGAACAATAGCAAAACATCGATGTTATTATTTTTTTTCATAACCCAACTCGCACGCAGTCATGGCGAGACCAAGTACGATCGTCGAGAGAAGATTCATGCCTCTTGTGATGTGCTGCATGAAAGACGATGTTCAAGGCCGAACTTGCGTGAATCCTTGCATCGTGATGCCGTCGGCATGTTTGCAACGCGATCAAGTGAGATGAAATTGAAATCCGCACCAATCATAACAGTGGACCGGGGGCTTTCTGTAGAGAGAACTCCAGAATTCGCGATAACCTGCCGGCAGCTTTTCCGTTGGGTGCGGGTTCATGAGATGATCGTCGATGCCGTCCAGGCCTTGCTCCGATCGTTCGCAGGAAGTGGGTCCTCCCTGGCCAGGGCCGAGGCGGTCACGGTAGGCTTCGATGGTGGTGACCTGGAGCGAGTATGTTGAAAGTCGCAACATGTGCCGGGTTGATGTTCCGCTTCAACCCCTTCGCATCGGGCGTAGGTCATGATCGCTATGCAGAGCACCGGCACTGATGAATTAGGTATCCGATGGTGCGGTTGAGTTGAAAGGAAGCCGATGGGAAAATACATCGCTGCAAGACTGGGCATCGTGTTATTCCTGGTATCAGGTGGAAACTGGATCGCCCGAGCCGAGCCCCCTTCGCCTCGCTTCAAGGCGGTCGCCTTCGATTACTTCGTGATTTTCAATCCGAATTCCGTTGTCCCCGTGGTGGAAAAGGAGTTTCCCGGCAAGGGTGCGGAATTCACCAGGATGTGGCGATCCAAGCAATTCGAATATTGCTACTTGCGTTCCATCACTCGCCGCCATGCCGACTTCTTTCGGGTGACGGAGGACGCGCTGGTTTATACCGCAGAGGCCATGAAGCTTGAATTGTCCGCGGAGGCTCGGAAACACCTTTTGCAATCCTACCTC
>CALKTZ010000185.1 GCA_937997355.1 uncultured Planctomycetales bacterium
GGATCGACTCGAACTCGCGACCGGCGGCGTATTCCGCCATGGCCCGCCCCGATCGCCTGCCGAACACGACGAGATCGACCAGGCTGTTGGTCCCCAATCGGTTGGCGCCGTGGACGCTCACGCAGGCGCTCTCGCCGGCCGAATAGAGGCCGGGGATCGGCGTCCCCGCGACATCCCGCAAGACCCGGCCGTTGATGTCCGTCGGGAGCCCCCCCATCGCGTAGTGCGCGGTCGGTTGGATCGGCATCGGCTCCTTGATCGGATCGACGCCGAGGTAGGTCCGGGCGAACTCGATGATGTCCGGGAGCCGCTTCTCGACCCAGGCGCTGTCGACATCCTGCTCGGGGTGGAGCGGGCTCGACTTGAACTTGTTCATCGTCTCGGCGCGGATGTCGAGGTAGACGTAATCCTTGCCGCCGATGCCGCGACCGGCCCGCACTTCCTGGTAGATCGATCGCGAGCAGACGTCTCGGCTGGCGAGGTCCTTCAGGTTCGGGGCGTAGCCGCGAACCTCCATGAACCGCTCGCCCAGGTTATTGAACATGATCCCGCCGTCCCCTCGGCAGGCTTCGCTGAGGAGGATTCCCAGGCGATAGATCCCGGTCGGATGGAACTGATAGAATTCCATGTCCTGGACGGGGATGCCGTGGCGATAGGCGATCGCCGGGCCGTCGCCGGTGAGGGCCAACGCGTTCGAGGAGACCTTGAACATCCGGCCGAATCCGCCGGTGGCCAGCAGGACGCTCTTGGCGTGGAAGGTGTGGAGCTGGCCGGTGGCGATCTCGATGGCGACGATCCCCCGGCACTCCCCGTCGACCATGATCAGATCGAGCATGTGGAACTCGTCGAAGAACGTCACTCCCTGCTTGATGCACTGCTGGTAGAGGGTTTGCAGGATCATGTGGCCGGTGCGGTCGGCGGCGTGGCAGGCCCGCATGACCGGGATGCGCGGCTTGGCGCCGTCGGTCCCGGCGGGAGCGGACGGGTCATACTTGGGGTTCGGCTTGGTGTGGCCGCCGAATCGCCGCTGGGAGATCCGCCCCTCGGCGGTGCGGTCGAAGGGCAGCCCCATGTGCTCGAGGTCGTAGATGCACTCGACGGCATCCTTGCAGAGGATCTCGGCGGCCCCTTGATCGACCAGGAAGTCTCCCCCCTTGATCGTGTCATAGGCGTGGTTTTCCCACGAATCGTCTTCCAGATTGGCAAGTGCCGCGGCGATCCCCCCCTGGGCGGCCCCGGTGTGCGAGCGGGTCGGATAGAGCTTGCTCACGACCGCCGTGCCGATGCGTCGGCTCGACTCCAGGGCCGCCATCAGACCGGCACCCCCGGCCCCGACGATGATGCAATCGAACTTGTGATGGGTATTCATGGTCACTTCGCCAACGGCTCCGGGGCCACCAGCTTCGCCTCGACGAGCTGCTGCCGCTCGGCTTTCCACTGGTCGATGTATTTTTGGTCCTTCTCGAACATGAAGATCGCGTACGTCCCGATCCCCATCAGGAAGATCGCCGCGGACCAGATCAGCGTGTGTGTCAGGACGCGTCGGCTCCGCCGGACGATATATTCATCGAGCACCTGGCGCAGCCCGTTGAATCCGTGGAGCATCGCCAGGTTGATCATCGTCAGGTCCCACAGACGCCAGATCACCCCGGTCGTGGGTGCCGCCCAGCGGTTCGAGACGAATTCGTAGTTGATGTTCTCGACGTTGTTGAGGATGTGCGTGATGAAGAGGTGCCCGAGCGCCAGGAACACCAGGATCAGCCCCGAGATCCTCATGAAGAACCAAGCCGCCAGCTCGAAACCACCGAGGGGTTTCACATGCCTCGCCATCGTCATCGACCTCGCAGGGACTTCGTTCTGGATCGAACGTGAACGAACTCAATTGAAAATCCAAGAGTTACATCAAGGAGCAAACCCAAAGCTCGTGATCAATGCATCGTATGCGCGGGGGGCGAAAAGAGAGCGGCGATCACGATGAACGTGACGGGGATCATGATCGCGATGAAGACCCCAAGCACGATCCACACAAGCTGGCGCTGGATGCTGACGGCCCTGGGCCAGAAGTCGATCAGGACCACCCGCACCCCGTTGATCGCATGGAACAGCACGCAGGCGATGAGGCCAAGCTCGGCGATCCGAAATCCCCATCGGAGCGGCCAGTAATAGCCGTTGAGCCCCCAGGTCACGGGGAGCCCGGTGACCATCCCGCCGTAGATGCCGACCGTGTGATCGTAGAGCCCCGGCCAGGCGACCACGAAGAACGTGTCCAGGACGTGAATGATCAGGAAGAGGAGGATGCCCAGCCCCGTCACGCGATGCACCAGCCAGGACCATTGGCCAAGCCCGCCGCCGTATCGGAGCCCTTCGACGAAACGAGCCCAAGTCCCGCGTCGATAGACCCGCGGAGCCTTGAGCGTGGAAGTAGTCGGCATGGGATTCGTCATTCTTCCGAGCAGGAGGGTTCAAAACACGCGGCCGGATCGGAACCCATGATGAGGCTTCCCATCATCAACGAGTCGGCCGTCATGAACTCGATCGGCCTGGAACCGGGTTCGGCTCCAACCGGGCCCTATTTTGAAGCCAAAGCCTCATCGCGCCAAGAGCTTCGGAGAAATTCGCTCGCGTCGGAAACGCGAGAATCTCCACCTGGATTTTGAAGGTATTTCTGCACGAATCAAGGGGGGACCGGAAAATCAAGTATCACGCACGCATCTGTTTGAACGAATTTTTTCATGGCTTCGCCTGAATCTCTCGGGCAGAAAAGGCCGTGGCAGGCCCGATCAATTCAGGCTTCGGCACCGCCCAAGATGGAATCGGCGGCGAGGCGGAGCCGGCCCAGGATTTCGGGCATCCAGTCGCGATGCTCGGGCTTCATCGCGCAGGCGCGAAGGCAGGTGATCGCTTCGGAATCCCACTCGCGGACCGGCCCGCACGACTCCAGCATGACTCGGGGAAAACTCGCCAGGGCGAGATGAAGGTCGTGCCTGGCGGTCTCGGCGAAGATTCGCCTCGCCATGACTGAAGACTCCATTGCCGTGTCCGCGCGGACGGCCCAGGCGACGATATCCAGCTCGGGGACGAACAGCGGGGCAAACCTCGCATCGGCCTTCAGGGACGCGTGCAGGGCCAGGGCCGCCTCTCGACCGGATTCCAGGCCGAGGGCAAACGCCCCGCCGGACACCAACGGCAGGAGACGAATCGTCGCCCAGAGGGCCACCGCCGACGCCCCCGGTCGCGAGCATTCCAGTGAGATTTCCCCAAGGTGGAGTTCTTCCGAGCTGAAGTAGGTGTAAGGCGAGTCGTGACGATAGAATCGCCCGACCGTCGGATCGCGAAACAGCACGCAACCGCAGCCATAGGGCTGCAAACCCTGCTTGTGGGGGTCCACAACGACCGAATCGGCCTCCGAAATCCGGTCGAACGCGCGGCGGGCCGGCTCGCCGAGGTTGCTCGCGAGCGTGAAGTATCCCCCGTAGGCCGTATCGACGTGAATTCGGAAGTCGTAGCGTTCGCGGAGCGCGAGGATCGCGTCGAGGGGATCGACCGCGCCGGCGGCGGTGGTGCCGAGCGTCGCCACGACGGTCCCCACCCCCTCCTTGAGCGCGGCCTCGAGCGCCTCGACATCCATCCGACCCAGCGGATCGACCGCGATCTTGCGGAAGGGTACGCCCAGGACCGCCGAGAGCCGCTCGTGCGTGTAGTGAGCCTGAGCCGAAGAGGCGACAGCCGCATCGGGCCGAAGCTCACGGGCGACCCAGAGGGCCTCGAAATTGGCCATCGTCCCGCCGCCGGTCAAGTGCCCGAGATGAGTGCTCAGGCCGAAGAGGCGGGCGATCTGGGTCACGGCTTCCTTCTCCATCGCCGAGCTGGCCAGGCCGCCGTCGAGCGCATGGTTGTTCGGGTTCAGGAACATCGCCAGGCTATAGGCCAGCCGCGCGACCGGGTGCGGCGGCTTCAGCATCTGGCCGATGTAGAGAGGATGATGGTACGGGGCGTTCTCCCGAAGCCGTTCGGCCGCCTCCAGGAGAACCTCCCGGAGTCGATCCGGGCCGACGGCCGATGATGCGGCGGGCTCGAACGGAGGGAGCCGGTCGAAGCCTCGATCCAGGGACTTCAGGGCTTCGCCAAGCAAGCGGAGGCTCTCATGATCGAACGTCATCGGATTCTGTGCCCACTCTCAAGGTGACGCATTCAGTCGGTGATTCCGAGTGCCTTGATCCGCGAGGCCAGGGTCGTCGGGCGAATCCCGAGGAGTTCGGCGGCTCCGCGAGGTCCCGAAACTTTTCCCCTGGTTCGCCGCAATGCCGATCGGATGTTATCGGCTTCCAGGCTTCGAATCTCGGCATCGGTCAAAATGCGCTCGTCGTCGACCGGCTCCGAAGTCTGCACAACCTCGGGCTTGCTGATCGGCTCACCGGCGACGGCCGGCAAATCGATCGCGATTCGTCCCCCGTTCGCCGTGATGAGCGCCCGCTCGATCACATGCTGAAGCTCCCGGACATTGCCGGGCCAATCGTAGCGCTGGAGTTGCTGGGCGTTCGCCAGCGTGAGCCGGGGCTTGGGCCTCCCGAGCTTGCGAGCGGCCAGGCTCAAGAAGTGCTCGGCCAGCAAAGTAATGTCTTCCACACGCTTTCGAAGCGGCGGTAGTGAAACCGGAAAGACCCCGAGGCGATAGTACAGATCCTGCCGAAATCGGCCCGCCTCAACCTCGGCGCGGAGGTCGCGATTCGTGGCCGCGATCACCCGCACGTCGACCTTCCGCGTCCGCTCCTCGCCGAGTCGCTCCAACTCCCCCTCCTGGAGTACACGCAAGAGCTTCGCCTGCAATTCCAGCGGGATCTCGCCGACTTCATCGAGGAAGAGGGTGCCGCCATCGGCCAGTTCGAACCTCCCGGCCCGATCGCGCAAGGCCCCGGTGAACGAGCCCTTCGTGTGCCCGAAGAACTCACTCTCGAAGAGGTCGCGCGGAACCGCCGCGCAATTCACCTTGATGAGCGGCTTGCTCGCGCGTTTACTCCGCCGATGAACTTCGCGCGCGACCAGTTCCTTGCCGGTGCCGCTCTCGCCCAGGATCAAGACCGAGGAGTCGGTCGGCGCGACGAGGTCGATCTGACGGGCCAGGGCTTCCAGCGCGGGCCCCTGCCCGACCAATTCGCCGAACGATCCGGCATGCGTCACTTCCTCGCGGAGATACTCGTTTTCCAGTTCGAGCCTCCGTTTCAATTCCTCGATGCGCTCGAACGCCCGGGCCGTGGCAATGGCAGCGGCCGTGTGGTTGGCAATGGTCCGGAGCCAGTCCATGCATTCCGCCCCGACCACCCCACGCGCGAAGACCGCGAGCACCCCGAGCACCTGCCCCTGGTGGATCAACGGCTGGGCACCGAAACCGGCGATCCCCTCGGCCCGCGCCCAATCCGCCTCGACGATCCAATCCGGCGGATTCGGGAGCATATCGGGTGCCTCGACCGGTTCGCCGGTCGCAGCGATCCGCCCTATCTTCCGAACCCCCAGCGGAAACCGGCGAAACGCTCCGTCCAATCGGGTCCATCGGACCGACGGATCGACCGCCGAATACCCGTCGCTCGCGACCAGATGAAGACATGCCGAACGATCCGGACATTCCGAAGCCAGGCGACACCCCGCACAGTCCTCGGATCGTTGCAAGAGCCAAACTCGGGCCAGCGCAACCCGAGACGACTCGGCCAGCCGCCCCACGAGCAGCTTCAAGAGATCGGGCAGCGCGTGCTCCTGGGCCATGTCCAGGAGCAGTCGCTTCGGATCACGAAAGAGTCCCTCCACGAAAATCACCCTATTTTTTTACGAAATCTCGCGAACACATCGCGAAATATCGTCGATTTACGAAAAACCGCGAAGCAATTTTTTACCGGCGTTATTTACACAAAACATTCACAAATTTCATGTTACGAAGATCCAAGGTATCCGGCACGGGAAATGTTTTGGAGTTGAACGTACTGAATTTTACCAGGACATCCGGAACAAGGTCGAAAATTTATCCCGACCGGGAAAAGGAAGAAACGCAAATGGCCCGCATCACGCAGATCGCCCCCGAAGAGGCTACCGGCCGAGCCAGGGAATTGCTGGACGAGGTGAAAGGGAAGCTCGGCTTCGTCCCCAACATGACCCGGGCAATGGTCAATTCCCCCGCCACGCTCGACGCCTACCTCCACATGAGCGGGGCGCTCGGCAAGGGGTCTCTCTCGGCCAAACACCGCGAGCAGATCGCGCTGGCGATCGCTCAGGCGAATGAGTGCGTCTATTGCCTCGCCGCGCATTCCGCCGTCGGCCGGATGGTGGGGCTCACCGCCGAGCAGATTCGCGACAGTCGGCTCGGCACTTCCGTCGATCAGAAGTCCGAAGCCCTGATTCGGTTCGCCCTCGGAGTGCTCGAAACCCGAGGCGAGGTGGGCGACAACGATCTCGACGAAATCCGAACCGCCGGCTTCGACGACACCGCGATTGCCGAGGTCGTCGCCAACGTGGCGCTGCACGTTTTCACCAATTATTTCAACAGGATGGCCGACACCGACCTCGACTTCCCCGCCGTCCCCCTCAGGCCCGAGGCGGTCGCGCGTTGAGCGATCCTGATGTTCGTGCTCACGCCGCCTCCGGCGACTCGACTCGTTTTCGATTGCACTTTGACTGATTGGAGCTTTCTCGATGAATTCCGTGGATCGACTCTTCCAGCTTGCCGCCCGTTGCGACCGGTTGGGAATCACGGTGACACGACTCGGGCTGATTATCGTGCTGGTCTGGATCGGCGGCCTGAAGGTGTACGCCTACGAGGCGGATGGAATCGTCCCGTTCGTGGCCAATAGCCCGTTCATGAAGTTCTTCTATAAGCAGCCGGCCGGGGAATATCAACAGCACAAGAATCGCGAAGGCGAGGTCGTCCCCGTCAACCGCGAATGGCACGAACGGAATGGTACTTATCCGTTCGCCATCGGCCTGGGCGCGGTGATCGTCGTCTACGGCGTGATGCTCGCCCTCCATCCGTGGCTGCCGCAGGTGGCGACGCTCGGCAGCTTCCTAGTCTTCGTGATGTCGTGTGTCACGCTCACGTTCTTGATCACCACCCCCGAATGCTGGGTGCCGTCGCTCGGAGGCCCGGAACACGGGTTTCCCCTCCTCTCGGGCGCCGGCCGGCTCGTGGTGAAGGACGCCATCATGATG